>NZ_JBNPYB010000025.1:0-48828 GCF_050432985.1 Pantoea sp. AN62
TCTGAATTTGCGGCGGGCTGGAGAAAGGGTAATTCTGAAAATGAAGGTTCCGACATTACTAAGTGAGCGTTGTATCTAATCCTGGGGGCAGGTCATCACCACTCTGATCGAGCACTGAGCAAAGCAAGGTTAAGGTCAGAAGGCGCTGCTGACCATCAACAATATCGAGCTCACCTGCATAAGCTGGCTTTAATTTATCCCTGTGCAACACCACAGTCCCAAGGCGGTAGCTCTGTTTATTTTGGTGGGTTAACACATCATCAATTAGTTGATTGACGTGCTTTTGTTGCCATTTGTAGGGGCGCTGGTATGACGGAATAGCGAGGCTCTGCTCTAGTAGCATCCCGATTTTTTTTACCTGATAGGATACCGTTCCCATGACTACGATGCCTGCTCAACGATTGCATCTGCCGGTTGGAGTTGGATATTATGGCTGGTTCCCTGACGAGTTTTTCGCGTATCTCTGAGGATCATTAGCTCATTTCCTTTTTGTTGTAGTCGGATTCAAGTCCGAAGATAAACGTTGAGCCGCCCTTTATCGTCATGCGAATTTTGCCGATGACTACAGGTTCCTCAGACACTGGTTCGGTCTGCTGCATCACGCGCACAGATAAGTTAATCGCAGCTAAAGTAGCTTACCTCAAAGCATTGCTCGGCCGTTTCCAGAGAGGAACTAACGCCGTATTACAAACGCAAACAAGAGATAATGGATGAAAGCTCAGATGTGGCCATGTGTATAGGTGGCAATTTGCGTACGCCATAATTTCCCCACCACATGGCCAATCCTTAGTGTCTTACTTCACCACTTCCATCAGCTTACCGAAGCTATCCACGACGTCATACTTCACGTTTTCTGGAGCAAACTTCTTGTTGATCTCATAGAAGAACTTACGGGCGCATCTAATCTTGGTGGCTTCAATAGGCCGTAAATCCAGTGACGACATCGACCCCTTGGTCTCAGCAACGAAATACACATGCTTGACCGAGCCTTCTTTGAAGGAAATGGCCCAATCGGGGTTGTAATCACCGACAGGGGTTGGGATCAGAAAACCACGCGGCAACTTGGCATATACCACCACATCCTTGCTGGTATCCAGCTCTTCGACGAACTTGCGCTCAATCGCAGAGTCGGTAAGCACGTAGTCATAGATGTGATTTTGTAGTTTATTCCCGGCCTTACTCAAGTCCTGTTTGCTTTGACCTGTGGTAAAGATATCCAGATCAAACTTGTCCTCTAGCGTGTCATAAGCCAGATGCTCGATGATGACATTGGCTTTTTGTTCGTTGACCAAACGAATGGCTTCGGCAATGAAGCTTTCCGGGTTGCTCTTGAATTGTGCGAAAACGTCAGCATTGAGGCCTTTAAGAATTTCGGCAACGGCTCGTCTTGTAAGCAAAGTCCCCTCTGATAACTTGCCAATCAGATCGTACTGTACAGTGGAGTGGATTGAGGTGCTGTCCGATTCTGTTTCGGTAACTTTCAACTCGAAGGCATTACCCCTTTTGAGGTCATCGTAAGTTGCCGTATCAGCCTGCTCGCCACGGTGGATGGTGTATTGCAACGGTGTCACTCGCAACCCAGTATTCTTGTCATTGAGTGCCTTGATTGCATTGTTTACTAGCTCAACATCATCAAACAGCACGCTGTAGGTAGCCTTGCGATTTATTCGCCTCCATAGCGCCTTGAATTCCTGCTTTTCAAAGTTGGCGTTGGGCAGCAGTCTTTTGGGCTTGCGACCATCTTCTACCTGCATCAGTTGGCTTTCGCTGAATACGCTATCAATCAGTTGGAGTATCTGCTCTGTATAGGACTGTAGCTCTTCCGGCAATGCCACCAGCGTGCCGTCTTTCTTGGCTTGATGGTACTTCTCCGTGATATTGCGTTTTTTATCGACGTAGCCGTTCTGGATAAGATAAAACTCAATATCCGTGGCCTGTTCATCCGAGACCGTAATCGGGCCTTCGTTCGTGTTCAGCATCTTGCCCGTGAAGTAGGCCTTGTCCGCCACACGCGGACGAGCTGACAAGGACTCGCTAATGTCCTTCTGCAAGGCTGTTACGAAGTCCTTGTAACTTTCGCTGGCCACAACTGTCAGTACGTTAATGTCATGAACAATGGACGGGTGATCCATGCGATCACCGTTCTGATTGACGGACAAACGCAGGCCACGCCCGACCTCCTGGCGACGTGAAATGGTGTTATCACTATGCTTGAGCGTGCAGATAACAAACACGTTCGGGTTATCCCAACCCTCACGCAAGGCCGAGTGTGAGAAGATAAAACGCACCGGCTCAGCGAGTGATAATAGCCGTTCCTTGTCTTTGAGGATCAGATCATAAGCGTCTACGTCATCCGACAAGCCCGCATTTTCACCGCGTGCAGCGACCTTGGGATCGGTGAGGCGCTTGCTCTTCTTGTCGATGGAAAAGTAGCCGCTATGCGTCTTATCGGCCGCAATGTGGCGTAGATATTTAGCATAAGGGGCGTCCCCCTCCATAAATCCATTATCAAACGCTTCTTGAAGGTGCTTGGCGTACTCTTCTTCAAATATTTTTGCGTACTCGCCTTTTTCATCGGCAGCGGAGTAGTCCCGGTACCTGGCGACTTCGTCGATAAAGAACAACGAGAGAACCTTAACCCCTTTATCGAAAAGCTCCATCTCCTTGTCAAAGTGCGCCTTGATCGTCTCACGGATCTGAATACGGCGCAGCGCTATCTCGGAAATATCACCAGTCGCATCACCTACCGTCAGCTCTACGCCATTGGTAAAGCTCAAGGTGTCCGTATTGGCATTGATGTCCGATACCACAAACCCATCGCGGTATTGATCCAGTTCGTTCGATAGCACAAACAGATTGTCGCCCTTGCCCAGCTTGCGGGTGACGCGCTTGATGTTGCCACCACTGAGTTTCTGTTCGAACTCCACAACCGCGACTGGCGGTTTTTTGTTTGAGATTTCGATGGCTTGCAAATAGAGATAGGCGTTGGTTCCCGCCAGTCCCTTCACCGAAATCCCGCGAACCTCAATCTTCTTCACCAGCTTCTGGTTGTAGGCATCGAGCGCATCCAGGCGGTGGATCTTGTTGTGTGTGGTCTTGTGGGTAGCGGAATAGCGCAACACCATCAACGGTTTGAAATTCGCCAGAGAATCCAGCGTCTTGCCCCCCTCCATCCGCTGCGGCTCATCGAGGATCAAGATGGGGCGGTTTGCGCTGATCACATCGATCGGGCGGCGTGACTGAAAATCATCAAGCGCTTCATAGATGCGGCGGTTATCTTTGCCGGTGGCGTTAAACGCTTGTACGTTGATCACCATGACATTGATACCGGCATCGGAAGAAAAACTCTCAAGCTGGTGCAGCTGCTTAGAGTTGTAAATAAAGAAGCGCGCCTTCTTGTGGTAGGTCTCCTGAAAGTGCTCAGCCGTGATATCGAACGACTTGGCCACGCCCTCGCGGATGGCAATGCTCGGCACCACTATAACGAACTTGCTCCAACCGTACTGTTTGTTCAGCTCGAAGATTGTTTTGATGTAGCAGTAGGTCTTACCCGTACCTGTCTCCATCTCAATATCCAGGTTAAGCCCGGCAACCTTAGTTTTGACCAGGCTATCCGACAACGGCAGGTTTTGCTGGCGCTGCGCCAGTTGGATGTTCTCCTGCAAAGTATCCTCACTGAGGATTAGCTCAGCATTTTTAAAACCGGTATCTACCGCAAACAGATCACCCATGCCGTTTTTGGTATTACCAGGGTCAAGGCGATAGCTCATGGCCGCAGCAGAGGCCAGTGGCTGTCCCTTAAAAATATCCACGACCGCCTGCACCGCGGCAGCCTGATAGGGCTGATGTTTGAATTTAAGCTTCATTGCGCGCCCCTTAGATACATTTCACTTCGGTGACGGGCGACATGAGCTTGAAAATCTGCTCGACGTTGATCTTGACCGCGCTGTTCTTGTAGCCCGCGTCGCGGAATACCACGCGCAGCGGCTGATGCTTGGCCAGTTCCTTCACAAAGTCTTCGTCGATGCTACCGCTGGCGTCGAAGCAAGCGATCAGCGCATTGCCGTCAACAAAGAACACTCCCTTACCTTGAATGGACTGTTTGTCGATAGGAAGGGCCAGATCGACCCCCCAATCCAGCATCACCTGGAATAACAGGTCTTCAGGAGTGCGGTCGGGCTTGATGTTGTCAACGAACAGATCAAACTTAGATTTGTCGAGAGAGTCAGGCGTGTAGTAAACATCGGCCATATTGGATGCGTCGATCTTAAGGACACGGAAGCCAACATCGTGGCGTTTGCCTTCATTGATTTGCCGGCCAGCACGGCGAATTCTCTCTTTGCTGATTTCGGCGATCGTCTTGTATCCAGCTTTGAATGCTTCTGAACTCTCGTCGCACGGTTCAGGTACCTGAACCATGATAAAATGACGATTGCCACCATCTTCCGCATTAAGCTTCATCACGGCATGAGCAGTCGTGGACGAACCAGCGAAAAAATCAAGAATCAGGTCGGATTTTCCGGTGGCTATTTTCAAGCAGCGCTCAATTAGCTCTACCGGCTTAGGGGTATCGAATACTTTTTTTCCGAATAGCCCCTTAATGGTGAGACTTGCCTTTTTGTTGCCCTCAATTCCTTCCCAAAGATTAGACGGTTGCTTGAGCCGTCCCTCTAGATAGAACTTCTGATAGGGTTTCCAGCCTTCACTGCTTTGCTTCCACTCAATCCTGTTTTGCTTAACTAAGTCCCAGTATGAGTCCTCACCACAACGCCACCTGCTCTCATAACCAGTAGGCCCAATGGGAAAAACGACTGTCCCATCAGGAGCTTTGATTCCGTAGTGCATGGTTGGTCGATCTTCTCTACGATCTTCACCACCGGTTTTTCGAAGAGTTCTGTTTAGGTATTTTCCACCGTCATCTTCTTGGTCATAAATTTTTTCATCTTCGCTTGAGAATGGTAGACCCAGAATCGCGCTCTCCGACGACTTCGCGTACACGAGGATATAGTCGATTTCGTTAACGAGTATGTTATATCCCTGTCCACTCGGAGTTCCTGTTGGACGAGAAACGACCCCCCTACAGTTTTCTGCACCAAATATTTCGTCACAAACCTCTTTCAAATTGCACAGCTCATTCTCATCAATGCTGATAAAAATTAGGCCGGTATCCGCAAGGAGATTGCGAGCAAGTCGCAAACGAGAGAACATCATGCTGAGCCAATCTGAATGGAATCGGCCATTGGATGCGGTGTTTGCTACCAATCGGTTTCCTGAGTCGTCGACTTGATTAGACTGAAGCAAAAATTTCCCCGTATCCACGGCAAAATCATCGTCATAGATGAAATCATTACCCGTGTTGTACGGGGGGTCGATGTAAATCATCTTGACCTTACCGAGGTAGGTCTCCTGCAGGAGCTTCAACGCATCGAGGTTATCGCCCTCGATGAACAGGTTCTTCGTCGTATCGAAGTCCACGCTTTCTTCGCAGCTGGGGCGTAGTGTCTTGGCAATCGGCGCGTTAGCCGCAAGCAAAGCTTCGCGCTTACCCGGCCAGTTCAGGTGATAGCGTTCCTGTGGTCCCTCTACAATCGAATCGGCCAGTTCCTGCCGTAATTGGTCAAAATCTACCGCCAACTTCACGCTGCCGTCTTCGCCCTTGACTTCGGTGACGCTGCCAGGAAACAGATCGCGAATGCGGGCGATGTTGTCCTGCGTGAGATTGGGTGAATGCATTTTTAGCTTTTCCATGTTCTTTTCCTCTGGACGTCGCACTGTTGCGGGGCGTCCTAATTCTTTCTGGGCTGGTTTTATTCGGCGTCAGAATTGTTTTGGTGTTTGAGCTCGGCAAATTTGGCAGCCATCGTTGGGTTGCCGCGCGTGAGTCGCTTGACCGTAAGGTCTTCGGCTTTATCGTTGGCAAGCCGTAGATTGTTGGCGGACTTGTGCAGGGCTTCTTTGGTCTTTTCAAGGTCCTTGATGGCTTCGTCGATGCGCTTGACCGCTTCTTCAAACCCATCAGAAGCCAAACGCCAGTTGCGACCAAATGCGGTCTTGAAGTCGTCGAGCTGGGTTTCAAATTGGGTGATGTCGATGTTCTGCGCCTTCACCAGCGCCAGCTCGGACTTGTATTGAAGTGACTTCATCGCTGCATTGCGTAGTAGCGTGATGATGGGGATGAAGAACTGAGGCCGAACGACGTACATCTTCGGGTAGCGGTGAAATACGTCAACAATCCCAGCGTTGTAAAGCTCACTGTCGGGCTCCAGCAAGGATACCGTGGAACACCGATGACTCGGTGGTACCCTCCACAAGAAAAGCGCGATGGGCAAAGAGGGCTACAGCCAGTTGATCTGAAACGATGCCATCTAACTGACGTTCGACAACATCACCATTTACTATCTGGTGCAGCCTGGTCTTCACATCATCAATGGAGGCAAAGTGGATAGTCACAGTCGGAGTCTCTCCAGATGATCGCGTCAATCTCCTGACTTGATCAAAATGGCGGGCCTCAAGGAAATAAGGACTGTGTGTTGCATAGGTTACTTGGATACACTTGTCAGGGTCTTCAACGAGTGAGCGGAGCACTTTTGCGAAGGCCTGTGCCTGGATCGGGTGCTGAAAGAGCTCCGGCTCTTCAATTGCTAAACAGATGACTCCGTCGGCTGATGCAGAACCGGACTGTGCCAAGAGCTGGAGCGCCGAGATCAAAATCGTCCGCTGAAAACCATGCCCCTGTCGCTCTACAGCCGTCTCTGCCGTTCCATCGAGAACGGTCACTTCGAACGTGGTCTTGGGGGCTTTGAGCTCTACCTCTGCAGGAGAAACAGTGACCGCCCGACCGGGTGAGTATGAGGACACGACCTCGTTAAGCTGTGTCGTCATCACTTCAAGCTGGGCTTGGAATTTCTCTTCGTAGACTTTCTGCTGCTTTGCTCTGGACTCCTCGACGATTGCCGCAATCTCCTGATCTGCCGCTGCACGATCAACGGAACGCTCCAGGATGCGTCCGATGATGCTCGATTTACCGTCAATGGACTCTTCGCTTGCACGAAGGTCTGCAGTCACCAGCACGAAGTCGAAAAGGCCACTCATCTTGCCGCCACTGTTGAAACCAAAGAAGTTGGTTTCCAGCGATTCGAGAGCATCTTCTAGCTGGTCTGTATGTGCAGCTTCCCACGTCGTCATCGCTTCATCAACTGCAGGGCCAGTATTCGCGGTGGGCAGGTCCAGCTCTGGACGATTGGTTCGGAGTTCCCTGTAAAGGTCCTTCTTTGTGGTTGCGCCGACCGCTGATTTGATTGCATTGAATGCAGGAAAACCCTTTGCATTGGCGGAGAGTCGCTCGGATCCATCAGGTGACCGTTGCCGCCATGCGGTGAACGTGGTCGCTCCATCTGGCGCGTATTTACCAAGCGCCTCCCGATCCTTTTCGGTGAGACCTGCGAATGTGACTTGCACCTCGATATCTTCGCTAGCTTCTCCAAAAGAGCAGTCTTTCTCTGTCAGCGAGCCGGGCTTGCCGTTGAAGAACCAATCGAGTGCATGTAGCACTGTCGACTTGCCAGCGCCGTTCGGCCCTATGAATGTCGTAACGGAGTCGAAGGGAATCGTGACGTCTTTGAGTGCCCGGAAGTTTTTGATGCGAACGGATTGAATCTTCATTTCAGTTTTATTCCCTTATACCTGTTGTGATCTATCAATGTTTGAGTTCTTCCAGTTCTATTTTCAACATCCGCAGTTTGGCGTTGATCTCTACCTTGCGGTTGAATTGTTTTTCTTTGGCAAGTCTGCTGGCTACTTTCTCAACCTCACGCTGCTTGGCTGCAACCAGTTCGACACGTGCGACCAAGTCCGCGAGACTTTCTTGTAGGCGCGCGGGGGTGGGGATCAGGCGGTGAAGCAACTGCTCATACAAGCCGCCCAAGTCGAGTGCTAAGGGCATGGCGGCGCGCTCACAGTCACTCGGCAACCAGGCTGTCGCAAAGTAGTCACTCAAGACCCAACGGCTGGCGTCTGACTCATTGGGGCGTTTGTACGCAGCGATCATCTTTGTTCGGCCATCAAAGTTCAACTCGAAGATAATGGGAAACTGCACCGCGCCGTCGATGCAACGCAAAACGTCCAGATTCAGCTCCGATGTCTTGAGCTGGATTGAGAAAATCTGAAGCTCTGGTACTCCCAGCCTGGCGGGCAGGTTGATCGTTTCCGGGGCCAACTTGTATTGCCAGACAATCTGCTCTACCTGCTCGACGAACAAGTCCTTCAGCCTTGCATTGGCCCCACTGTGTTCGTAGATCTTATTCTTTGGCAGGGTACGACCAAAGACGGCCTGCTTCGGGTAGTTGATGAATGCAATATTCGACTCAAATTGGACGGGCTGACTCATCCGGCCTCCTGAATTACAAGGAAGGTGAGCAGTTCGAAGTCGTCCAGCCCGGCGATGGTATTGACCAGCGCGGTGGTCTTACCGGCGCAGAAGAGGCTGTCCAGATCCTTCTCTTCCTTCACTTCAATCATTGAGCGGATGGCCTTGCCAAGCAGGTCCGAATACACCTGCATCTTGCGGCCATCGGCCGTTTCCTCGTTGAACAGCAGACAGGCATCTGTAATAGGCTGGGCTTGTCCCTTACAGCATGTGCGAACCAGATCCAGCAAACGTTTGACTTCGGTGTAATCGTGAATGACTTCCCCCTCGCGATTAATGTAGACGAGGTAATAAGGGTGCAGGCGGTTGTGTTGACTGACGTTGACGCTTGGATTCCGGTTGCGTAGCGTGAAGATCACACCCGGGCGTAGGCCCATCTCCGGCTTGGCAGGCACTACGGCGTGCATCCCGCTTGGCACGTTGCTCAATTCGCCATTGACCTTCACATAGTTGAGCAAGTCCATTCGGAAGTCATTGAGCCCGAGATCAGTAATCGACACTCCGGTTTTCAGGTCTTCCAGCTCAATCACTTCCTCTTGCAAACGTCGCAATTGCTCTTTGCGATAAGACACATCGTTGGCTTGGGCGCTCAGCACATTGTCGTCACCGGTGGCTGTGACATCGGCAATCATCATTCGGCTCTCAACCCGTTCCTTCAGGTTGATGTATTCGTCGAGCGAGATGTCTGGCCAGTAGTTAACCAGTTGGATGCTGCTGTTGGGTGAGCCGATGCGATCCACACGGCCGAAGCGCTGGATGATGCGCACGGGATTCCAGTGGATGTCGTAGTTGATGAGGTAGTCGCAGTCCTGCAGGTTCTGACCTTCAGAGATACAATCGGTGCCGATCAACACATCTATCTCTGCCTCCTCATTTGGCAGCACGATGGCTTTCTCCTTCGAGTGCGGCGAGAAGAGGGTAAGCAGTTCCTGGAAGTCATAGCTCTTCTTGAGCGTGCTCTTCGGTGCCCCTTTGCCGGTGACTTTTGCACTGTGCAAGGTCTGTGTAGCCAGCAATTCCTGAGCCAAATTGGCATACAGATAGTCAGCGGTGTCGGCGAAGGCGGTGAAGATCAGCACCTTCTTGTTGCCGGGATTCAGAGGTGCTGCGATCTTCTCCAGAACCAGTGTCTTGAGATGCTGCAGTTTGGCATCATCGGCAGCCGTGATCTTGTTCATCGACGTCAGCAAAGCATCAATGATTTCCAGATCGACCTTCAGCTCGTGCTCCCAAGAAGGCAAGTCCATATCGGCGAGGCTGATTTTGACCTTGCCTCCGATCTCACTGTCGCCATTGATTGGCAGGTCGTCGTCCGCGTCGAGGTTTTCTAACTGGTCGGTGAGGTCATTGATTCTGCTGTCAATGCCACTGAGGCCGCCAGTCTCATTGAAAGTGCTGATCTTGCCTAGTGTATTCGTGTGGTTCGCACGCAGGGACTTGAGCGTCAAGCGGAAAGACTCAATCGAGCTTTCCAGGCGCTTGAGCAGGTTGGTCGTCATCAATGCCTGCAGGCTCTTTTCTCGGTCGACTTGTTTAAGCTTGCCTTTCCCTGCAACCTGAGTGTCATACATTTCCTCGTACTTCTTGAGCCGACTGGGCAGGATGTAGCTGATCGGCGCGTAAACAGCGAGCTTGAGTAACGACAGCTGCTCGAAAATTTCGTTGAAGCTCATCACATCCGTTCGCTGCGTGAGCGGGCTATGGAACGACAAGGGTTTGCGGCGCTCAGGGAATTGGCCGATTTCCTTGGTATCATAGAAGGTCTGAATATGCTTGCGCGAACGTGCGATGGTGACGCTGTCGAGCAATTCGAAGAAGTCGAAATCCAACGAATCCAGGATGGCCCGCGCTGTGCGCTCTTCCGATGGAAGCTTTGCCCACGCATTGAAGCTGGCCTGTGCACTACGGAAAATGTCCTCTACCGTCTTGCCGGTGCGCAGCTTCTTGCTGAGGTTTTCGGAGTCGCCTTCGTAGGCCAGTGCCAGTTGGTTGCGCAGGTCGTTGAAGCGGTTGTTCACCGGGGTGGCCGAAAGCATCAATACCTTGGTTTTCACTCCCTCCTTGATAACCTTGTTCATCAGCTTCTGGTAGCGGGTTTCCTTGTCCTTATAGGCGTCATTGTTGCGGAAGTTGTGCGACTCGTCGATGACGACAAGGTCGTAGTTGCCCCAGTTGATACGATTCAGCGGTGTGCCGAACGACTCACCGCTCGTACGGCTGAGGTCGGTATGACAAAGCACGTCGTAGTTGAACCGGTCGCGAGCAAATATGTTGGTCTTGAGGTTGCGGCTGTAGTTCAGCCAGTTGTCCGCCAGCTTCTTAGGGCATAAAACCAAAACTGACTTGTTGCGCAGTTCGTAATACTTTACCACGGCCAGCGCGGTAAAAGTCTTTCCCAAACCCACGCTGTCGGCCAAGATGCAGCCGCTGTAGCTTTCAAGTTTGTTGATGATCCCGGTAGCAGCATCTTTCTGGTAATTGAAGAGTTTGTTCCAGATGAGCGTGTCTTGATAGCCCGTGCGGTCGTTCGGCAGGACATCCTCGTTGATGTCGTCCAGAAACTCATTGAAGATATTGTAGAGCATCAGGAAGTAGATGCTCTCTGGCGAGTTTTCCTGGTAGACGGATGCAATTTGATCGCAGATCTGCGCCGTTACATCCTCCAGCTTCTCGGGGTCCTGCCAGATCTGGTTAAACAGACTGAGGTAGGTCGCCGTAAATGTCGGCTCGTCCATCTTGTTGACGAAGTTGGAGACAGCGTTGCCCTGCTGGTAGCCGAGATCGACGGCGGTAAAGCCGTGCAGTGGCATGTAGGCAGTATCTGCGGCAGCAGCCTGAATGCAAGTAAACTGCTGCATCGGTGCCTTGCTGCGATTGGACTTGAATGTTGCCTTGCGCCGCATCCAGTCCGCGCACTCTTTTGCAATTGCGCGCTGGGTCAGTTTGTTACGCAACTGAATTTCGAACTCACTCCCGTACAAGCTCCGTTCGCGGTCAGCCTTCGGTATGTGGAATTCTCTGCGTTCCTTGCGAATCTTGTCGGTAACCTCGTTAGCGGTAAACGTCGGCGAGGTAAAGATGAATTGCAGCTCGTCGATTTTTTCCAGCTCTGCTTTGAGCGCTTCGAACGCGTACATCGAAAAGCAGGAAGCGGCGATCTTCAGGCGAGCACCAGGTTCGAGCGTCTGCTTTAGGTCGTCTCCGAGCAGGCGGTTGATATTGTCGATCAGTTCCATTAATAGTCAGCCTTCTTAGTGGCGCTATAGCCTGGTGCCAGTAAGGCATTTTTTACGCCGTAAATTGCGAGATGATCTTTGAGCCATAACCGGTACTCCGGTCCACGAAGGCAATGATCGGGTGAGCAGTCTACCCGCCAGCGCTGCAACATATAGCCCACCACCGCAGCGCGAACGCGCATTCTGATCGAACCATCTGTCATCCCGTAGTCCATCTTGATAATATCGGGCCGCTCAACGCTCGGGTGCGGCACTAAATCTAGCTCGACGATGCGCGTCCACTGGATGTCGTTATCCTGCCGTTCGTTGTCCTGTGGCTCCTCGTCGAGCAATGTTGGTACTTCGATGCGGGTGACGACGAAATCCCGAAACTCTCTACTCTTGCGATCAAAGGCCCGGACGTGCCAGCGCAGGCCGGTATCAACCAAGGCAAAGGGCACAATTACCCGCTCGGACTCGCCGCCGCTCATCGAGTGGTAGCGGATGGCGACAGGTCGCTTGGCGTGGATGGCTCGGCAAATCGCTGCTAACACATCCATCTTGGGGATGCACAGGGCTGCGGGGGATTCACATGGTAGCAGCGCCTGCATTGAGCCGTTCACGCCATCGCCAAAGCCGAAAGCTAGCGCAGACAGAACACGCTGCGATACGTGTTTGAACAACGGGGAAAACGCCTGCCCGATGCGATAGATCTTGTTGCTACCATCGAAGGTGATGTTATGCGGCACGATTTCCCGGTACAAAGCCAAATCGCGTGTCGCCCCTGCTGGAGCCACGCCGAAGCGCTCAATCAGATCTGGGCGACCGATCTCACCGAAGAAGTAGAGCCGAAAATCGATGTAGGCCAGCCGCTCTCGCTGGGCCACACTCAAGTCCTCAAGCCGCTTAGAAGGGGAGCTAGGCATAAATCATCACTATAGGGAAAAAATGATATTTAATACGGTAATCCATAAAGTGCCATGATTATAATCAAATTGATGACAATCAGCATTAATACTTATGTAACAGCAAGAATTTATGTCTTGAATGTAGGCAGTCATCGTATGGGTTGATGTTTCTATACCGTTAAATTGATGCCATCCAACTATAAAACCTTGCTGCCCAAGGCCCTATAGCCCCCTCAGGCAATTTGCCCTTATCCACTATTTTGGTATTGGGATGAGGGATACCAGAATAACCTAACGACTCAGGGACCGGGATCACAGGCGGCTGTGGCTCGTCGCTTACCTTAATTCAAATTATTTTCAGATAGATATCATTCTTCTGAACATACCCGATTAACGGCAGAATCTCACGATTCTGCCGTTTTTGTATTATTTTTCAGAGGAGTAGTAATGAACAATTCTGAAGGTTTGAAGTCGTTTCACCAATCGCTTTCTGGTCTGCCACAGTGGGCATCAGAGCGGATTCTGCAGCAAATAAACCAGTTAACCGACTACGAGCCAGTGATCGGCATTCTGGGTAAAACCGGCGCGGGAAAGAGTAGCCTTTGCAATGCCTTGTTTGTCGGCGAAGTATCGCCGGTCAGCGATGTGGCGGCCTGCACCCGTGAACCTTTACGCTTTCGTCTGCTGGTTGGCGACCGCCATATGACGCTGGTGGACCTGCCCGGTGTGGGCGAAAGTGGCGCTCGCGATAACGAATATGCTGCGCTGTATCGCGAACAGCTTCCCCGGCTTGACCTGGTGCTGTGGCTGATTAAGGCCGATGACCGGGCGCTGGCAGTGGATGAACACTTTTATCATCAAGTGATTGGGGAGGCATACCGGCATAAGGTGCTGTTTGTTATCAGCCAGTCGGATAAGGTCGAGCCCACCAGCGGTGGGGGGCCATTGTCCAAAGAGCAGAAGCAGAATATCAGCCGTAAAATCTGTCTGCTGCATGAGCTGTTCCAGCCCGTACATCCAGTGTGTGCCGTGTCGGTCCGTCTTCAGTGGGGACTGCGGGTGATGGCCGAGCGAATGATTAAGTGCCTGCCACGTGAGGCCACCAGCCCGGTGGTGTCGCAACTCCAGCCTTCCTTTCGTACGACGGTAGTCCGGGAACAGGCGCGTAGCGATTTTGGTGAAACCGTCGGTGCTGTACTCGATAGCATCAGTGCCTTTCCCCTGATACCCGCCCCGGTGCGGGCCGTCATTCAGGCCGTGCGCACCACCGTGGTGTCAGTGGCCCGTGCCGTCTGGGATTTCTTCTTCTGAGTATTTAACCCATCCCTGTTATTTCCCTAACCCTGTCGCCGATGCGACGGGGATTTCTTTTATTTGTTTTCCCATTATGAGGAGTCTGCTTATGACCCGTCTGGCTTCGCGCTTTGGCGCAGCAAACCTTATCCGTCGCGACCGCCCGTTAACCCGTGAGGAGCTGTTTCGCGTGGTGCCCAGTGTGTTCAGCGAGGACAAACATGAATCCCGCAGTGAGCGTTATACCTATATACCTACCATCTCCCTGCTCGACAGCTTACAGCGAGAAGGCTTCCAGCCATTCTTTGCCTGTCAGACCCGGGTACGTGACCCGGGTCGTCGTGAACATACGAAACACATGCTGCGCCTTCGTCGGGAGGGGCAGATTACCGGTAAGCAGGTGCCGGAAATCATTTTGCTGAATTCACATGATGGCACCAGTTCGTACCAGATGTTGCCGGGACTATTTCGCGCAGTTTGTCAGAACGGGCTCGTCTGTGGTGAGTCGTTTGGCGAGGTGCGGGTGCCGCACAAGGGGGACGTGGTGAGTCAGGTAATTGAAGGCGCGTATGAGGTACTGGGCATTTTTGACCGTGTGGAGGAGAAGCGGGATGCGATGCAGTCGTTGCTGTTGCAGCCTCCTGCGCAACAGGCACTGGCACAGGCTGCACTGACGTACCGGTTCGGGGAGGACCACCAGCCGGTTGCGCCGTCACAGGTGCTCTCCCCGCGCCGCTGGCAGGATGAGAGTAACGACCTGTGGACCACGTACCAGCGTATTCAGGAGAACCTGATTAAGGGCGGGCTCAGTGGTCGTAGCGCAAAAGGCGGGCGCACGCATACCCGTGCCGTGCGGGGCATAGACGGTGATGTGAAGCTTAACCGGGCACTGTGGGTGATGGCGGAAGCGATGCTCAGTGGTTTTCGGCCTGCGTGAGTTCACACTTTGCATCAGATAACGTTACGGCGGTGTTAATAAATGACACTCCCTGTCATTTTTGGTGGGAATTTTTGCCGAGTATTTCACCGAAAAATGGCGCAGGCCTGACAGATTCAGGCTTCAGGCCTCCCTCAAAATAGCGGCTCCAACAGACATATCATGACAACCCCCTCCTTTAGAATCTCATGTCTTTCAACCGGTTAACCTGCACGGAGGAACCATCATGCCACCGACAGAGCGTCGCTACGACAGACTGGCGGTCAGGCTGTCGTTGATTATCAGCCGCCTCGTAGCGGGTGAAACGCTGGATATGCAAAAGCTCGCGACCGAGTTTGACGTGTCAGTCCGCACCCTCTACAGAGACTTTCGTGAACGGCTGATTTATCTGGATCTCGAATGCCATCAGGGCTGCTATCGCCTACGGACAGGGGCCGGGCCGTAGGGCGAGCTGGATGTCCTGACGTTTGCCCACCGTACCGGCATCGCCGGCCTCTTTCCGGGGCTGGACCGTCGGCTGGTGAGCCTGCTGCTGAACTGCGAGGGTGCCCCCTGCCTGACCGGAGATGCGGTTTCTGTGGGCTCACCTGCGACCCAGCTGTCCTTTTACCGGCTGGTACAGGCTATTACCACCTGCCAGCGCGTCACGTTGCTGACTGACGGAAATCGTTGCGAAAGACTGGCCCCTTACAGGCTGATTGCCCAGCAGAGCCACTGGTACCTGGTTGCGGAGCATCACGACCGTCCGGTGGTGTTTTCGCTCAGTGATATTCACCTTGTGCAGCCCCTCACTGAGAGTTTTAAACGCAACGAGCGCTTTTACCGACTGACAGAAGATTTAAGTTTTATCCGAGCACTGCCGCATTTTCAGTTTATTCAACAGGCAATCACCAACATCACTACAACCTAAAGGAAATCAGCTTCTTGCCGATACCCTTTTAGGGGAAATTCTACACACAACAAGGTATTTATGATGAAGCGAAACCTGAACACCAGCTACCGGCTGGTATGGAACGAAGTTTTGGGAGCATTTGTTGTTGTCTCAGAATTGGCAAAAGCAAAAGGAAAGCGCAGCACTGCTGTTCTCGCGCTGGCAGTTGCCGGACTGGTGGCAAGCCCTGCGGCACTGGCTGATGATGCGACGGACAATATCAGTACCATCGTTGCCGGAGACGTGGCGAGCAACACTGTTATCAGCAACCATGACACCCAGTTGGTTTTCGGTACGGCAAACAACACGGTCATCAACACCGGTCAAGAATATGGCGATGATGACGATGCCAACAGCGGTGGCCAGTTTGTTCAGACCGGAGGTGTGGCAAACCAGACGACCATTAACGCTAACGGTCTGCAGGGCGTGCTGACAGGCGGCAGCGCCACGGACACCACTGTCAACAGCGGCGCCGGCCAGAGCGTACATGGTCAGGCGACAAATACGGTACTCAATAGCGGGGCGCAGTGGGTACACAGCGGCGGTAGCGTATTCGGCACCGTTATTAATGAAGGTGGATATCAGTTGGTTAAAGCCGGGGCGCAGGCATCCGGTACTGTAGTTAACACCGGTGCACAGGGTGGCCCGGATGCGGAGAACAGTGACGGGATGTTTGTCGCCGGTACGGCAACAGATACCACCATTAATGCAAATGGTCGTCAGATTATTGCCGCTGGTGGCCTCGCTACCAGCACAGTGATTAAAGCGGACGGCGACCAGAGTGTGCACGGTTCGGCAATTAATACCCTGCTGGAAGGTGGCTTCCAGTACGTTCATGAAGGTGCCAGCGCCGAAGGTACAGTGATTAGCCAGAACGGCTGGCAGGTGGTGAAGAACGGAGCGACGGCAACGGATACCACTATCCTTAATGGTACTGGCACCGAGGTGGCAAACGGCAACAGCGCATCCTCGCAGAGTGTGCAGGCTGGTGGCTCTGCCCTGAACACCACTATCGGTGATGATTCACCCTCCGGCGAATTGCTGACCGACCTGTCGTATCAGATGGTGGATGGTGGACGTGCGGAAAATACCACCATCAATAATGGCGGGGTACAGTCGGTTTTTGCCGGTGGTACAGCTATCGGCTCGGTCGTGAATCGTGGTGGTCGGCTGGAAGTGTCCATCTGGCAGGATGAACCTGTTGCCGGGAAAACGGCAGTGGCCGGGTCGGCGAATAACGTCACAGTGGAAGCGGATGGCATATTGTCGGTGGATGCGGGCACTTCCGCGACGGATGTGGTCATCAAACAGGGCGGTGCATTATGGGCGACCACCGATTCCACGGTTACCGGGACGAACAGTCTTGGGGATTTCTTCATTGATGGCACCACGCATATCGCCACCAATGTCCTGCTGGAAAACGGCGGGCGTCTTGATGTACTAGGCAATGGCATCGCCGATACCACTACGGTTAATCAGGGCGGTATTCTGGCCGTCGCGACCGGTGGTAAGGCGCAGAACATCGTAATGCATGACGGCGGTGTGCTGATTGCCGATACCGGTGCAACGGTCAGCGGTACGAACACCACCGGCGCATTCGGCATTGACGGCGCAACCGGTAAGGCCAGCAACCTGCGTCTTGATAACGGCAGTCAGTTCACGGTACTGGGTAACGGCAGTGCGGATAACACCACAGTGGGTGCAGGCAGTACACTGAATGTGGCCCAAGGTGGCACGCTTACTGGTACCACCACATTTGGCGACGGTGCATCGCTGACAGGGAGTGCCACCAATAGCGGACAACTGCACTTCAGCAACGGTAACGCAGCCATCAGCGGTTCGGTAAGTGGTGACGGGCAATTACTCAAAGAGGGTAACGGTACCCTGACGGTCAGCAATGGCACGTTGTCTCAGTCACAGGTAACCCTGCATCAGGGAACGCTGGCGCTGAACAATGCGATCATCAACAGCGATATCATCGCACAGTCTGGTACCCAAGTGCGCCTGACTGGCAACTCGGTGATGAACGGCGCGATTGACCCGACTGACGTCACCCTCGACAGCGCTGCCAGCTGGAATATTCAGCGTGGGGCGGCAGTGAAATCGGTGCTCGATAACCTCGATAACGCCGGAACCATCAGTTTTACTCCAGCCACCGGTAGTCAATTTGTCCCGGAAACACTGACGGTCACCAATCTGACGGGCCGTAACGGCACCATCAACATGTCGATTCGTCTTGATGACCCGGCCTTCCCGACCGATATGCTGGTCATTGACGGCGGACAGGCAACCGGCAAAACTTGGCTGAACTTCACCCATACCGGTGATGCAGGGCTGGGCCTAGCAACAACCGGCAACGGCATCAAAGTGGTGGATGCGATTAACGGAGCCACCACTGAAGCCGGAGCCTTTGCGCTGGGCCGCAAATTGCAGGCCGGGGCGTACAACTACACCCTGAGCCACGGCAGTGCCGATGAAAACTGGTACCTCACCAGTGAAGCGGGTTACCGTGCCGAAGTGGCGCTGTACGCCTCTTTGTTTGCGCAGAGTATGGATTACGACCGTGCATTGGCGGGAACATACAGTCAGCGCAGCAGCGCCGTGAACGACCAAGGGATCTGGGGACGTATTCAGGGCGGGCATACCGGGCGTGATGGTAACGGCGGCATTGCACAGGGCGACACCCCGGAAAGCAGCGGCAGCTACGGTTTTATGCAGCTTGGTGGTGACTTGTTCAAGCATGATACCGGTACACTTTCCCTAACCACTGGTCTGTATGGCGCAGTAGGCCAATCGTCGGTGGATGTGAAAAACGACGATCGCTCTGCGGCAGGCAGCGTGCGTGACACGGTGTACAGCATCGGCGGCTATCTGACAGCAGTTCATGATGCCAGTGGATTGTGGGCAGATATCGTGGCACAAGGCTCCCGTCACAGCCTGAAAGCCAACTCTTCGGATAACCGTTTTGATACTGACGGCACTGGCTGGCTGGCCTCTGTGGAAACCGGTCTACCGTTTAACATCAGTCAGGGATTGGTGCTGGAGCCACAACTGCAGTACGTCTGGCAAGGACTGTCTCTGGATGATGGGCATGACAACGGCGGTTACGTGAACTTTGGTGACGGCAGTGCGCAGCATGTCCGCGCCGGTATCCGTTTTGGCAGTTCGTCTGAAATGGACTTCGGTCAGGGTACCTCTGCGGTCACAGGGTTTGCTGACAGCATGAAGCGCAGCGCAAGTGAGCTTCCGGTGAACTGGTGGGTACGTCCGTCGGTCATCCGCACGTTCAGTTCCGATGGCGATATGAGCATGGGCACGGCGACTGCAGGCAGCAATGTCAGCTTCACCCCGTCTCAGAAAGGCACGTCGCTTGACCTGCAGGCGGGTATTGACGCACGAGTACGGCAGAATGTCACACTGGGCGTGCAGGGCGGTTATACCCGCAGCGTCAGCGGTAACAGCGTTGACGGTTACAACGGTCAGGCCACACTGAAAGTCACCTTCTGATAATCCTGCCACTCTAACCAGAGTGGCATCAGTAGTCCTCACAGCCCCTGTTGCTCTGGCAACAGGGGCTTTTTGCATTTAAGGAGGCATATGCCTGAATCTCACTTACTGCCACCGGGACCCTTCACCCGAAGACATGCGCAAGCGGTCACTACCACGTACAGCAATATCACCCTCGAAGACGACCAAGGCAGTCACTTCCGCCTTGTGGTTCGTGACACTGAAGGCCGGATGGTCTGGCGGGCATGGAACTTTGAACCCGATGCCGCTGAAAGTCTTAACCGCTACATCCGCACCTCTGGCATCCGTACAGGCACCTCCACCCGCTGACCGCGAAGCATTTACCCGCACATTTCACCTCCCCGAACACGCTTTATTCCCCCATTTGCCAGCCATCGCCGCTGGCGTTTTTTATTAACGGAGACATGCCCATGACAACACAGACGCAGTACGACCTCGCACCCGCTAACCAATCAGAATTTGAACTGACCGTCACGCAGGTACCCGACGAACAGCGTATCGATTTCTGGCCGCAACACTTTGGCACTATCCCGCAGTGGACAACCCTGGAACCGCGTATTTTTGCCTGGATGGACCGCTTCTGTTCGACCTACAGCGGTGGTATCTGGTCCTTTTACACCCTCAGCAATGGCGGGGCGTTTATGGCTCCCGAGTCTGACAATGATGAGACATGGCGTCTGTTTAATTGCCTGAACGGCAACGATGCCCAAATGAGTGCAGAAGCCGCAGGTATTGCTGTCTGCCTGATTGCGTACAGCCATCACGCCTGTCGCACCCAATGCGATGCCATGACTGAACACTATTACCGCCTGCGGGACTACGCCCTGCAGCATCCAGAGGCCCACGCCATTCTGCGTATTATCGACTGACCGAAGGAGCAACAGATGAAACAGCTTTCCTTTTTACCCGGCGAGATGACGCCACAGGACCGGCGTCTCATTCAGCGGGCGCTCAGGGCTCTGGACCGCCACCTGCATGAGCCCGGCGTGGCCTTCACCTCTACCCACGCCGTACGTGAATGGCTGCGACTGCATATGGCCGCGCTTGAGCGGGAAGAGTTCCGTGTGTTGTATCTGGACAACCAGAATCAGTTGATTGCCCATGAGACGCTCTTCACAGGCACGATTAACCGTACCGAGGTGCATCCCCGGGAAGTGGTAAAACGTGCCCTGTACTTCAACGCGGCGGCGGTGATACTCGCGCACAACCATCCCTCTGGTGAGACAACACCCAGCCAGGCTGACAAAACCCTCACGCAGCGACTGGTGCAGGTGCTTCAGCTGGTGGATATCCGCGTCCCTGACCACTTGATTGTCGGCGGCAGGCAAATCTATTCGTTCGCAGAACACGGTCTGCTGTGAGGTATGACATGAAAATTATCAGTAAACGCCGGGCAATGACGATATACCGCCAGCATCCTGAGTCCCGAATCTTTCGCTACTGCACCGGAAAATATCAGTGGCACGGTAGCGTCTGCCATTACACCGGCAGGGACGTTCCGGATATCACAGGAGTCCTGGCTGTGTACGCCGAACGCCGCCAGGACCGCAACGGGCCTTATGCCTGCCTGATGAGCATCACCCTAAACTGACAATAGTGGAGAACTGTAATGAGCAACATCACTTGGGGCTTGCAGCGCGATATCACGCCGCGCCTGGGAACACGTCTGGTGCAGGAGGGCAACCGGCTGCACTACCTAGCTGACCGGGCCAGTATCACCGGTAAGTTCAGTGACGCCGAATGCCAGAAGCTGGATGAAACATTCCCGCTCTTTATCAGCCAGATGGAATCGATGCTGACCTCCGGTGAACTGAATCCCCTACACGTTCATTGCGTCACCCTGTACCACACCGGTTTTACCTGCGAAGCCGACACCCTCGGCAGTTGCGGCTACGTATACATCGCCATTTACCCCACTAAGCGCTAATTACTTTCACGAGAGCAAGCATGAAACCTCAATCTGCAGCAACTTCGCGGGCGGTAAAACCCTGCCTGTCACCCGTGGCTATCTGGCAAATTCTACTGACACGCCTGCTGGAACAACACTACGGCCTGACCCTGAACGACACGCCGTTCAGGGATGAATCCGTTATACAGGAACATATCGATGCAGGTATCACGCTGGCCAATGCCGTTAACTTTCTGGTGGAAAAATACGAGCTTGTTCGTATCGATCGCAGAAGGTTTAGTTGGCAGGAACAATCACCTTATCTTCGGGCAGCAGATATTCTGCGAGCACGGCAGGCAACTGGCTTGTTGCGGCAAAGCCGTAACAACGTAGTACGGTGAATATTGCGTACAACCTTCCTGATTTAAATTTCTGAGCTTTCTCCCTTGTTTACATATTGCATAATGCGCCTGCCATTACCCGGCGGGCGCGTTTGCTTTTTAAGGACAAAATGTCATGCAAACTAAAGCTGAAGTATTAACCGATCATAGCGAGCTGATTTGCTCGACCAGTATTGAACGCATAGTGACTGGCCGCGATGCCGCACTGAAACAGATAGAACAACTCATTCAGCAGCTTGATGCCATTTCACGGCTAACCTCAGAAATTGGCGGTGGCACAGCGCAAGACTGGGCGATGAAGGCCGGGCATCGTTACGATAGCTGGATGACCGAAAAGGTAGACAAAGCGCTGCCTTCCGTTACCCGCAATATTGACCGTAGTATCTGGCGAGACTTGATGTTGAAGTCTGGCATGATGGCCTTGATGGATGCTCAGGCCCGTGACCAGTGGCATAAGAACCTGGAGGAGGGGGATCTGCCCGCCATCAGCGAGGCAAATATCCTCAGTACTTTTGAGCAGCTACATCTGAACAAAATGGATGTGTTTGAGCGTGGCATTATCAATGTCTTCAAAGGGCTGTCGTGGGATTACAAAACCAATAGTCCCTGCAGCTTTGGTAAAAAGATCATCGTCAACAATCTGGTGACGCATAGCCGCTGGGGATTTAGTTTGAACTGGGGATGGCGGCGGGATCAATTAGCGGACCTGGAACGAATGTTATTTCTGCTGGATGGTAAACCGATACCCGATAACCGTGGCGATGTTACTACTCGATTGATGGAACATATTCGGGATAACCCTTCGAAGGATATTTACGAAGATGATTTTTTCAGTATACGTTACTTCCAGAAAGGAACCGCGCACATCACTTTTAAACGTATCGACCTGACAGAAAAGATGAATGATATCGTGGCGAAGCACTATCCGGGGATGCTGGCAGCGAGATGAAGAGGGCAGGGAGGCAATTCCTTACCTGACCCATTACCTGACCCGATTCGTATAAAACGAAAAAGGAGTCAGATGATTTCTCATCTAACTCCTTGTTTTATTTGGTGGCCCCTGCTGGACTTGAACCAGCGACCAAGCGATTATGAGTCGCCTGCTCTAACCACTGAGCTAAGGGGCCAGCGGAGCGGGGATTATAAAGTATCTCTTCTGAGCGATCCAGCACTCAGCCACCGGTTGCTGAAATAAGCAGCAAGCTTTTAATTGCTGATTTCTATAACAAATATCCTGATAAACCGTAACAGGGTCTCAAACTGGTACGGCAGGATGCCGCCGTACCCTCATCAAAAACGCCCTGACGGGTAGCGGAATCAGCTCTGGTGGTAGCGCGTAGCGGATTTATTACGCGACAGGTGAGGCACCATAGTGCCGCGTGCGCGATCGTAATCCTGCCACATCTGCAGATCTTCCAGCGGTGGAATCGTTACCGCTTCCTTGTTGTCGAGGCCCGCCAGCGCCGCATCGACCATTTCATCGACTTCCATCAGCATTTCGGCAGGGATGGTGTTGATCGGCTGGCCGGCACGGTCAAAAATCTCGGTACGGGTTGCGCCAGGCAGCACTGCCTGCACCTGCACACCGCTGTCAGCAAGCTCACGCTGCATCGCACGCGTTAGCGTCAGTACGTAAGATTTAGTGGCATTGTAGGCACCGTTGAACATCTCATGCACCAGTGCCAGCACCGAGGCAATATTAATAATGATGCCGTTGCCACGCGCTTTGAAGACCCGGGCAGCGGCCTGCGCCAGCCGGGTGGGCGTCACGATATTTAACGTCAGCATGGTATTGATGCGGTTGATGTCCGCCTCAAGGAACTCTCCCTCCACGCTCATACCCGCGTTGTTCAGCAGCAGTGTAATGCTGGCATTAGTGACCAGTTCAGACTCTACCCGCTGCACATCCTGTTCACTGGTTAAATCAGCAGCCAACACCTTAACCTGAATAGCGTGCTGCTCACTCAGTAGCGCCGCCAGCTGGTTCAGACGCGATTCGTCGCGTGCCACCAGAATCAGATCGTAACCGCGTGCAGCCAGTCGTTTTGCATAAGTTGCGCCGATGCCGCTGGACGCACCGGTTATTAACGCCGTACCTGATGTTGACATAATTTACTCCTCGTATGATGGTCGTCATAATTCACACCAATATGACGACCATCATATGCGCCGTCAAGCTGGAATATGATGAGCGTAATAATTACTATAATAGCCAGAAGCAACGCATCTGAAACCGCAGGAGAGGATATGGAGAAGCAGACCAGCAAAGCGCATACGCGGCAGCGTATCCTGAGTGAGGCTGCGCGAGTTATGCGTGAAACCGGCACCGAGGGCATTGGTGTGGCGGCTCTGATGAAGCGGGTTGGCCTGACGCACGGCGGCTTTTATGCGCATTTTGCCTCACGCGAGGAACTGGTACAGGAGGTGCTTAAGCATATGTTTGCCGAGGCGGGCAGTTTTGCGCCAGCGGATCAGGTGACCCAGCCAGGCCAACGGTTAGCCGGATTTATTGATACCTACCTTTCCGAGACGCATCGCAATACCCCAGCGGAAGGATGCCCAATCGCTGCGCTGGTGAGCGAAGTCGCGCATCTGCCTGAACAGACCCGCTCTATTTTTACGCAGGGTATCGATGCGCTGCATGACGGCCTGGCGCAGCTGCTGCGCGAGCTGGAGCGTGAAGATGCGGATGCGCTGGCATCCAGTATGCAGGCCGAGATGGTCGGGGCGCTGGCGCTGGCGCGTGCCTGCCCGGACGCGAAGCATGCCGGTCAGCTGTTACAGCGCAGCCGTGACGCCCTGAAGCAGCGCGCCGGACTGGTGGCAGCATGATTGAGCACAGTATCCGCGACATCATCAGCGCCAATCTGAACGTCCTGTTCTGTGGCATTAATCCGGGTCAGTCAACCGCACATCAGGGCTATCACTTTGCCCATCCCGGCAATCGCTTCTGGAAAGTGATCCATCTGGCCGGTTTTACTCAACAGCTGCTTAAACCGGAAGAGGAGCAGCGGTTAACCGAGACGGGATGTGGCATCACCATGCTGGTTGAGCGTCCAACCGTGCAGGCGAGTGAGTTAGCGCCGGATGAATTACGCGATGGCGGCAAGCGCCTGATTGAAAAGGTGCTGCATTACCAGCCCGCGGCCCTGGCGATTCTGGGTAAAGATGCCTTCCGGCGCGCCTTTCAGCAGAGCAAAGTGGAATGGGGTAAACAGCCGATAGCGATCGGTAAAACGGCGGTGTGGGTACTGCCGAATCCCAGTGGACTGAATCGCGCTTCACTGGATGAGATGGTTGAAGCCTATCGACAGCTCCATAACGCATTGCAGGCGGGTTAAAACCGACGGTAACAGCAGGGCAGGGCGGTTATTGCTAAACGACAGACATAAAAAACCCCGGCGTGCCGGGGTTTTTGTCTGACTTAATCGTCGAGGAAGCTGCGCAGCACTTCCGAACGGCTCGGATGGCGCAGTTTACGCAGTGCTTTGGCTTCAATCTGACGAATACGCTCACGCGTCACGTCGAACTGTTTGCCCACTTCTTCCAGCGTATGGTCAGTGTTCATGTCGATGCCGAAACGCATGCGCAGCACTTTCGCTTCACGTGCGGTCAGGCCAGCCAGCACGTCGTGGGTCGCAGAACGCAGACTTTCTGAGGTAGCAGAGTCCAGCGGCAGCTCCAGCGTGGTGTCTTCGATAAAATCGCCCAGATGCGAATCTTCATCATCACCAATCGGCGTCTCCATTGAGATCGGCTCTTTAGCGATTTTCAGCACTTTGCGAATCTTATCTTCTGGCATCAGCATACGCTCAGCCAGTTCTTCCGGCGTCGGTTCACGGCCCATTTCCTGCAGCATCTGGCGCGAAATACGGTTGAGCTTGTTGATGGTCTCAATCATATGCACCGGAATACGGATGGTACGTGCCTGGTCAGCGATAGAGCGGGTGATTGCCTGACGGATCCACCAGGTCGCATAGGTCGAGAATTTGTAACCACGGCGATATTCAAACTTATCAACCGCTTTCATCAGGCCGATATTACCTTCCTGAATCAGGTCGAGGAACTGCAGACCACGGTTGGTATATTTCTTCGCAATCGAAATAACCAGACGCAGGTTTGCTTCCACCATCTCTTTCTTCGCGCGACGCGCTTTCGCTTCACCGATCGACATGCGACGGTTGATATCTTTTACCTGCTCAATGGTCAGGCCGGTCTCTTCTTCGATCTGCGCCAGTTTCTGCAGAGAACGCATAACGTCATCCTGCACTTCCAGCAGCTTTTCAGACCACGGCTTGTTCATCGCCAGCGCCGCTTTGAACCAGCTTTCGTTGGTTTCATTGCCGGTGAACAGGGTAATGAAGTTTTTCTTCGGCATTTTGCACAGTTCGATACACAGCTTCATGATCAAACGTTCCTGAGTACGGACACGTTCCATCATTTCGCGCATGTTGTTCACCAGGTAATCGAACTGCTTCGGTACCAGGCGGAACTGTTTGAAGACGTCAGAGAGGTTCTGGATTTCGGCAACGGCATCAGCGTGGCTGCGGCCTTTGCTCTTAATCACATTGCGGGTGGTTTCATACTGCTTACGCAGGTCAGAAAACTTCTCGCGCGCCAGTTCCGGGTCGATAGAGTTATCGTCGTCGGAGCTGTCATCGTCGCTCTCTTCATCTTCTTCTTCATCGTCAACACGATCGGCTTCAGAAAGCTCAGAGCCCACGTGCGTTGCCGTAGGGGCCAGATCTTCTTCCGCGTTAGGATCGACGAAACCGGTGATCAGATCGGACAGGCGTGATTCGCCTGCTTCAACTTTGTCGTACTGATCCAGCAGGTAAGTAATCGCCTCAGGGTATTCAGCAACGGAACATTGAACCTGATTGATACCGTCTTCAATACGCTTCGCGATGTCGATTTCGCCTTCGCGCGTCAGCAGTTCGACGGTACCCATTTCACGCATATACATGCGGACCGGGTCGGTAGTACGCCCAATTTCAGATTCAACGCTGGATAACACCTGAGCTGCAGCTTCCGCGGCATCTTCGTCAGTATCGGAGCTGTTTTCGTTCAGCATCAGATCGTCGGCATCCGGGGCTTCTTCAACCACCTGAATACCCATGTCGTTAATCATCTGGATGATGTCTTCGATCTGATCTGAGTCGACGATATCTTCCGGCAGATGGTCATTGACCTCAGCATAGGTCAGATAGCCTTGCTCCTTACCACGGGTGACAAGAAGCTTAAGCTGTGACTGCGGGTTTTGCTCCATAAGACGGTATCCACACTTCTGTTAATTAGATTGGTGTCGGTCGGCAGCGAGCCAACAATAGCAGTGAAGGCGTTTAGTTCTTGCCGCTGCCCTCGTCGCGGCGTGGGCTTTGCCCATCAGTATTCGGCACTTAAGCCGCTTGTATAAACTCGGTGCTAATGGCCTGGCTTACTCGCCATTCTGGTCCCCGGCAGTGCTCGCCTTCCTCACGTACTTCAGTACGCTGCGGAGGCTGTGCGCTGGCGATAACCAGACTGGCAGCGACGCCGACGGCCTTTAAAATTTGTGCTAATGGCCTGGCTTACTCGCCATTCCGGCCATAAAACGCTTAATCTGTCCTTTCATACATCAGAACGGACAAATCATTAAAAAAGGTTATTTTCTGGCAAAAGCCTGGCTCAGTGTCCAGAGCTCGCGGCGCTCATCGGCGCTCAATCCCTGGGTGCGCTCGCGCGCAATCAAAAACTCCAGGCGCTCTTCAAGAGCAGAATCGTAGATGCTGGCCAGCGAGTCCTGAAACACCGCTTCGGCTTCCTCATCTACTATCATGTGGTTCCAGATCGCCAGAGTTTCAAGCGTCTGACTAAAATTTGTCCCGCGATATAACTCTAGTAGCTGTCCGGTGGTCAATCCAGGATTCTCATTACAACGGCCCACTAATTCGATAAATAGCGGTAATCCCGGCATTTTTGACTCAGACAACCCATCAAGCGACGGCACCAGGGTGGCCAGCTGCGGGTTCTGAATCAGCAGCGCGACCAGCACCCGCATCGTGGTTCGCTTAAGCGGTGGTGCAACTGGCGCCGTTCCGCTTGCGGCCAGCTTAGGCATCAGCTTTTCAAGCTGATTGTCATCCAGGATACCCAGCTTATTGCCCAGCTCCTGACGCATATAAATACGCAGGGTTTCGCCAGGAATCTGCGAAATCAGCGGCAAAGCCAGCGTACTCAGGCGGGCTTTACCGTCGCGTGAACTCAGATCAACCTGCGGCAGCAAACTGTCGAATAAAAACGAAGAGAGCGGCATTGCCTGCTCCATCCTCGCTTCGAAAGCCGCTGTGCCCTCTTTGCGCACCAGCGTATCCGGGTCTTCGCCATCCGGTAAAAACATAAAGCGTAGCTGACGACCATCATTCATGTAAGGTAATGCGGTCTCAAGCGCACGCCAGGCGGCTTCACGGCCAGCGCGATCGCCGTCGTAACAGCAAATCACGTTGTCGGTACTGCGAAACAGTAGCTGAATATGCTCAGCCGTGGTTGAGGTGCCCAGCGAGGCGACGGCGTAATCAATGCCGTACTGCGCCAGTGCCACCACATCCATGTATCCCTCGACCACCAGTAAACGGGCGGGTTCCGGATGATTTTTTAGTGCTTCATACAGGCCGTAAAGCTGACGACCTTTATGAAAAATAGGTGTTTCCGGCGAGTTCAGATACTTAGGCGTATCGTTGCCTAATACCCGTCCGCCAAAACCAATGACGCGGCCACGCTTATCGCGAATCGGAAACATGACGCGGTCGCGAAACCGGTCATAGGTGCGACCCTTATCATTGCTGACCAGCATGCCAGCTTCCATCAACGACTCACGGTCTTCCGACTGCTTACCAAACCGTTTGAGAACGTTATCCCAGCCGGCAGGCGCGTAACCAATGGCGAAATGATTGATGATATCGGCGCTCAGACCACGACGATCAAGATAGTCGCGTGCTGGCTGCGCACTGGATTGCTGCAGGCCCTGCTGATAAAAACCGTTCAGGTTCTCCATCAGCTGATACAGGCTCTGGCGCTGATGGCGTTCCATCTGGCTGGGCCCGCTGCCTGCTTCATAAGGCACGTCTAAACCGTGGGAAGTGGCAAGCTCTTCGATACTTTCAACAAACTCGAGACGATCGTAGTTCATTAAAAAGTCGATAGCGTTGCCGTGTGCGCCACAGCCGAAACAGTGATAGAACTGTTTTTCGCCGTTTACGGTGAAAGAGGGCGTTTTTTCATTATGGAAAGGACAGCACGCGTGGAAATTCTTACCCTGCTTTTTCAGCTTAACGCGGGCATCGATCAGATCCACGATATCCGTGCGGGCAAGTAAATCATTAATAAATACGCGTGGAATTCGTCCAGCCATACGCCCCAGATTTTCAGCTCATAAACGGCAACAAGCCGCGCTTCCTTTCGGAAAGCACGGCCTTTTACTTGACTCTGTCTGCGTTTAACACGCGGTGGAGGCGGACCTCCAGAAGAAATTAGTACAGACGAGTGCGGCGTGCGTTTTCGCGAGCCAGTTTCTTGGCGTGACGCTTAACTGCAGACGCTTTAGCGCGCTTACGTTCGGTAGTCGGTTTTTCATAGAACTCACGACGACGAACTTCAGCCAGAACGCCTGCTTTTTCGCAGGAACGCTTGAAGCGACGCAATGCTACGTCAAATGGCTCGTTTTCACGTACTTTAATTACCGGCATGTAACTCTCACCTCGATAAAATTCGGTTTTTGCTGCTGACTGCGGCGCCAGCACATTTCAAAATGGTGCAGCATTTTACTCCAACTCGCGTTGGTTTGTAAAGCACCATGGATAATTTGAAACCAACAGGAGCGTTTGCCTGTGCGGCTGCCGGTTTTTCCAGGGGCGGGAGTATAGCGTACTCTTTAGCCGACAGAAAATGACTTTTTGCGGGGATTGCCCGCTCTGCCCGCACAATTGCTGTGCTAAACTGCGCGCCGCGAGAAAGAGGTGATGCAATGCGAATTCTGGGTATTGAAACGTCCTGCGATGAAACCGGCATCGCAATTTATGACGATGAGGCCGGGTTACTGGCGAATCAGCTGTACAGCCAGGTAAAACTGCACGCCGATTATGGCGGTGTGGTGCCGGAACTGGCATCACGCGACCACGTGCGTAAAACGGTGCCGTTAATTCAGGCGGCGCTGAAACAGGCTGGGTTAGCGCCGAATCAGATCGATGCGGTGGCGTATACGGCCGGTCCGGGCCTGGTCGGCGCGCTGCTGGTCGGTGCCACTATTGGCCGCGCGCTGGCCTTCGCCTGGAAAGTGCCCGCGGTGCCGGTTCATCATATGGAAGGCCACCTGCTGGCACCGATGCTGGAAGACAATCCGCCTGCATTTCCGTTTGTGGCGCTGCTGGTATCGGGCGGGCATACCCAGCTGATTAGCGTCACCGGTATCGGTGAATATGCATTGCTGGGCGAATCAATCGATGATGCGGCCGGTGAGGCGTTCGACAAAACTGCCAAGCTGCTCGGGCTGGATTATCCTGGCGGACCGATGCTGTCGAAGATGGCGCAGCAGGGAACGGCAGGACGCTTTACCTTCCCGCGTCCGATGACCGATCGTCCGGGGCTGGACTTTAGCTTCTCGGGCCTGAAAACCTTTGCCGCCAACACCATCCGCGCCAATGATGATGACGCGCAGACCCGCGCTGATATCGCCCGGGCCTTTGAAGATGCGGTGGTCGACACGCTGGCGATCAAATGCAAGCGCGCGCTGGATCAAACCGGTTTTAAACGTCTGGTGATTGCCGGCGGCGTCAGCGCCAACCGGACGCTGCGTGAGCAGATGGCGGTGATGATGCAGAAGCGTGGCGGAGAAGTATTTTACGCGCGCCCTGAGTTCTGTACCGATAACGGTGCGATGATCGCGTATGCGGGCATGGTGCGGTTGAAAGGCGGAACGCGCGGGGGATTAGGCGTCAGCGTACGACCACGCTGGCCGCTGGCGGAACTCCCCGCCATCTGAAGGTAAAAAAGCCGGCTTAGCCGGCTTTTTTTATTCCTGCGATTTCTTCTTACGCTTCCAGATCTTTCCTTCCTGACCGCGCCACAAACGCTGAATATTGTCGTGATGGCGTAACAGGATCAGGCAGGAGAGCATCGAAACCGGAAAGGTGAACTGGGGCTTAAACCACCAGACGTAGAACGGAGCAATCAGCGCGCTGACAATCGCGCCGAGCGATGAGTAGCCGCTGAGCAGCACGGTGAGCAGCCAGGTGCCGGTCACCAGTCCGGTTAAGTCCCAGCCAATCGGCGCAATCGCCCCGAAAGCCGTCGCGACACCTTTGCCACCGCGGAACTGGAAGAACACCGGATAGATATGACCGAGGCAGGCCGCGATCGCCGTCAGGCCCAGAAACAGTGGCGTCACATGCAGCAGATACGCCAGCCAGACCGGCACCATCCCTTTCAGCACATCAAACACCAGCACGCAGGCTGCTGCCGCTTTACCACCAAGGCGTAACACGTTGGTAGCGCCAGGGTTGCCTGAACCGTGGGTACGGGGATCGGGCAGGCCAGCGAGTTTGCAGACCAGAATCGCACTGGAAATCGAACCGCAGAGATACGCGAAAATAATCATACCAGGCGCGAAAGCACTCATAACACCGTACCGTTACCTTTTGGGTCGTTTTGATCTCATCAACCGTGGATAATACGCATAATCCGCCGGAAGTGGTATCCGGCTTAGCCAAAAACAGAGACCATCATCATGGATATCGTATTTATAGAACAACTCACGGTGTTCACCACCATTGGCGTTTACGACTGGGAACAGGGTATGCAGCAGAAGCTGGTGCTCGATGTCGAAATGGCGTGGGATAACCGTCTGGCGGCGCGCAGCGACAATGTGAACGATTGCCTCAGCTATGCCGACGTCTCTGAAGCGATTCTGACGCACCTGACCGGCAGTCGTTTTGCGCTGGTTGAGCGGGTTGCTGAAGAAATCGCGGATCTGTTGATGAACCGTTTCAATTCGCCTGGCGTACGCGTAAAGGTAAGCAAACCGGGCGCTATCGCCCAGGCAGCGCAGGTTGGCGTGCGAATTGAGCGCGGGACTATTCCTAAATAAATGCGATGTGATTGCCATCACAATGAAACCAAACCAAATTACTGTCTGTCATAGCGAGTGCCGTTTCGTTGGAGCAAGCGAAATGGCCTAAGACCTTAAGGTTTTACTCAGGCTGATGCAGGCATGATTTCAGGCGATAGCCTTTGCGCTAGCGCCTTTTTAATGGTTTTAAAACGGATAGAGGAAAAATTTGATGGCAGATATTCATCAGCTTTGGGTAGCTGCAATCCTGGGCGTTGTGGAAGGGCTGACCGAATTTTTACCGGTCTCATCCACAGGGCACATGATTATAGTGGGTCACCTGCTGGGCTTTGAGGGCGAGAAAGCAGAGACCTTTGAGGTGGTTATCCAGTTAGGCTCGATTCTGGCCGTTGTCGTGATGTTCTGGCGGCGTCTGTTTGGCCTGATCGGTATCCACTTCGGTGAAGTAAAACATGAAGGTGTCGGTAGCGGACGTTTATCACTGATCCACATTCTGCTGGGCATGGTGCCAGCGGTGGTCGTGGGGCTGGTACTGCACGATCAGATCAAAACGCTGTTTAATCCGATCAACGTGATGTATGCGCTGGTGGTGGGAGGCGTGCTGCTGCTGGCGGCAGAGTATCTCAAACCGAAGCAGCCGAAAGCGGTCGGCGTCGACGATATTACCTATCGTCAGGCGTTTATGATTGGCTGCTTTCAGTGCTTAGCGTTGTGGCCGGGCTTCTCTCGTTCAGGCGCGACCATTTCCGGCGGGATGCTGATGGGCGTGAGCCGCTATGCGGCCTCTGAGTTCTCCTTCATCCTGGCGGTGCCAATGATGATGGGCGCGACGGTGCTGGATATGTACAAGAGCATCGGCTTCCTGACCATGGCTGACTTTCCGATGTTCGCCGTGGGCTTCGTAACCGCCTTTGTGGTGGCGCTGATCGCGATTAAAGCCTTCCTGGAGCTGATTAAGCGTATCTCGTTCGTCTCATTCGCCATCTACCGCTTTATCGTGGCGGCAGCGGTTTACATGGTCTTCATGTAAACCGAGCGCAGCCTGCTAGTCAGGCTGCGGTATAGCCAGACCCTGCGCGACGGCGTCAATCCGTCGTCGCGTTAACTCCTCCCGCACCTCTGCACCTTTAAAGCCCGCCTCAATCACCGCTTTGGTCGGCACCGCCTGCGCCAGCGCAAACGCTCGTCGCAGATAGTCACCCTGCGGATACGCCATACTTTCCAGACCGGCACGCCCGCGCGCATCGGCTTCGCTGGTCAGCGCCATCTGCTCGACGCGTTGCGGTTTGCGCCAGGCATCGATCCGATCAAACAGCGCCACCAGCGAGGCGGCCGACTGGCGCTCAATGGTATGCACGATGTCGTGAAATTCGGTGACGATTAGCGCCAGATCGCGAATCGCATTAGGCACCCGCAGACGCTGGCAAATCGCCTCAACCAGCGGCACGCCCGCCAGGCCGTGGCCGTGATGGCTGGGCCATTTTTCAGGCGGCGTCAGCGCCTTGCCGACGTCGTGGAACAACGTGGCGAAGCGCACATCGACTGATTCAGAAAGCGCGGCCGCCATGGTCAGCGTCATCAGGGTATGCACGCCGGTGTCGATCTCCGGATGCCACTTCGCCGGCGCCGGAATGCCAAACAGATTATCGAGTTCCGGGAACAGCACCTGCAACGCGCCACAGTCGCGCAGCACCTGAAAATAGACCTGCGGATTGCGGCTGGTCAGCGCTTTTTCCGTCTCTTTCCATACCCGCTCAGCGGTCAGATGGGCCAGTTCGCCGCTGCTGACCATCTGCTGCATCAACTGCTGCGTCTCGGCGGCAATACGGAAGTTGAGATGGGCGAAACGCGCCGCGAAGCGCGCCACGCGTAACACCCGCAGCGGATCTTCATTGAAGGCGTCAGAAACATGCCGCAACTGGCGCTGGGCGATATCACGCTGGCCGTGGTAAGGGTCAATCAGCCGGCCGTTTTCATCCTGCGCAATCGCATTGATGGTCAGATCGCGGCGTTGTAAGTCCTGCTCCAGCGTCACATCGGGCGCGGACCAGGTCACGAATCCGGTATAGCCTTTCCCGTTTTTCCGCTCGGTACGCGCCAGCGCATACTCTTCGCGGCTGTCAGGATGCAGGAAAACGGGAAAGTCGCGACCGACCTGTTGATAGCCCTGCTCAAGCATGGCCTCGGGCGTGGCACCGACCACCACCCAATCTTTGTCTTTAACCGGCAGCTTCAGCAGTGCATCACGCACTGCGCCGCCCACAAGAAACGTCTTCACGCAAAACTCCAGAGAAAAAGAAATGACCTGCACGCCGGGCGCATCCCGCGCGACACTTCAGCAGTGCATGTTGCTCTATTGTTGCACAGATTCAGCAGATTGCAGGCATGCCAAAAGGGGGATCTGGCGATCCCCTGATGAAAAACGGCAGAGACGGGTCAGTTCATCCAGCGATCGTTTTTCTTGCGGCGCGGCAGCATGTGCGGCAACAGTAAACCTAACAGCAGACCGACACCCAGCACGCCGCCGCCATACATGAACCACTGCATGATGATAGTGCGCTGCTTGTCATCGAGCTGGACGTTTGCCGCACTGACTTTCTTCTGCGCAACGATCAGCTCGTTTTTCAGCTTCTGGTTTTCGCCCTTCAGCCCGTTGATCACGCCGTCGCTACTGGCGACTTTATTCTGCATTTCAGCGGTGCGCTGATTCCAGCTGTTGTCGATATTATCCAGCTTGGCGGTAAGATCTTTAACCTGTTGTTCCAGCTGCGGCACCCGGGTACGCAGGCTGGGACTGGCGCTCAGCTGCGACAGGGGGATCCAGGTGGTGCGGCCTTCCGAGTCACGGATCTGGCCATAATGGGTATCATTATTGGTCTGAAGCAGCTGCACCTCTTCCCCGGCATTCAGCTTACCGAGCAGGCGAAACTGATCGCCCGGTCCGCTGCGAACCCAGGTCGATAATTCATCAGACACGTAGCGTTTTTCGTCGGCGTGGGCAGGTGCAAGGGTGCTGAGGGCCAGCAAAGTGAGTCCAGCGAGTGTGATTTTTTTCATTCGATTTCGTTTTGCTTAGTCTGACTAAAAATTTACCGGCACAGTCTGGAGAGGCCTCACATAAATCACTATGAGAACTATCCTGGTCTCATGAGAGTGCGAAAAGGTCTGCGAAAGCACAAAGAAAGCAGAGACAGCGCGGCTTCTGTGCATTAATCTTCGCCTGATAACCCCTTGCCCTCCAGGCGACAGCATGAGTAACCTGCTGATTATCGCCTGAAATATGCAGGAAACATCCTCTTAAGTGCCAGCGGCGTAGTGAATAAAAAATTATGACCATCGAAATCGAACTAAAGTTCATTGCAACTCCTCAGGCGGCCGGGAAACTGGCTGACCTTGTCGCGGCGTGGCCGCATCAGCATCAGCCTGCGCGCGAGCTGACCAACATCTATTTTGAAACCGACGATAACCAGCTGCGACGCTGGGATATGGGATTGCGCATCCGTGGCGTCGATAAGCGTTATGAAATGACGCTGAAAGCGGCCGGTAAAACGCTTGGCGGGCTGCATCAGCGCCCGGAATATAATGTCGACCTGAGCGAGCCCACGCTGGATATTGCGCAGCTGCCCGCTGACATCTGGCCGCAGGGCACCGACATTGCGGCGTTGCAGTCACGGTTACAGCCGCTGTTTACCACGCATTTCCAGCGTGAAACCTGGCTGATCACCATCGGCGACAGCGAGATTGAGCTGGCGTTTGATCAGGGCGACGTCACGGCGGGCGACCTGAGCGAACCGCTGTGCGAAATCGAACTGGAATTAAAGCGCGGTGAACGAAAAGATATGCTGGCCATTGCCCGACAGCTGGTGGCGCAAGGCGGCCTGCGCATGGGCAGCCTGAGCAAAGCCGCACGCGGTTATCAGCTGGCGCAGGGCAATCCGCCGCGTCAGCTGCGTCCTTTCCCGCTGCTGAAAGCCGGTACCAAAGCCACGGTAGAAGAGGGCATGGTGGCAGCTATGTCGGCCGGTCTCAGTCACTGGCAGTATCACGAAGAAGTCTGGCTGCGCGGCAACGCAGCGGCACAGGATGCGGTGCGTGAAGCGCTGGATGTGCTGCGTCAGGCGTTTTCCCTGTTTGGTGCATTGGTGCCGCGCAAGGCCAGCAGCGCCTTGCGTCAGCAGCTGACCACGCTGGAAGAGACGCTGGTCAACGACGAGGTGGATGCAACCAGCTTCTGCCTCTCATCGCTGGCGGTGGAAACCCAGCTGGCGCTGACGCACTGGCTGGTGGAATCGCAATGGCAGCAGTGGGTGGATGTCAAAGGCCAGGCCAAATTACAAGGTTCGTTTAAACGCTTTGGCGACATCATGCTGAGCCGCATTAATGCCGATCTCAGAGAGACCTTCAGCACGGTTAAGCAGCCTAATGAGTATCGGGATAAAGCGACCCGCCTGTCGCGCCAGTTGCTGGCGGTGCATTTACTGGCCGGCGCTTATCCGCAGGAAGATGTGGCGGTCTGGCTGGCACCATGGCAACAGCTGCTGTCAGCGATTCATGAGCAACAGGAAGCCGGATTAGCCTGGCTGACGACGCAGGCGCTGAAACAGCCACCGTTCTGGCTCACCAGCGGGTCTGCCCGCTAACCTGACCTGTGCCACGCCATCATGGAGGGATTTATGTTGTCAGCACTTCCCGCGTTGTTACGCGAACAGGCGGCACGCGCCGCGCAGCAGCTTGAGGTTCCCCTTGCTTCGCTGAGCACGGAGCAGGCGGCCGGGTTGGCTTTCAGTGATTTTGTGCTGGAAAACCTGCAACAGCATCCCGACTGGTGGCAGGCGATCTGTCATGCGCCGCCGCAGGCTGACGAGTGGCAGCACTACGCTGACTGGCTGAATCAGGTGATGACGACGGTTGATAGCGAAGCCAGCCTGATGCGCGAACTGCGACTGTTTCGCCGCCGGATGCTGGTGCGTATCGCCTGGATGCAGTGCCTGCAACACGCCAGCACGGAACAGAGCCTGCAGCAGTTAAGCGTACTGGCGGAAGTGTTAATCAGCCGGGCGCGCGACTGGGTCTATCAGGATTGCTGTCGTGATTTTGGTACTCCCTGCAACGCCGATGGCGAAGCGCAACCGATGCTGATCCTCGGTATGGGCAAGCTGGGCGGCGGCGAGCTGAACTTCTCATCCGATATCGACCTGATTTTTGCCTGGCCGGAAAACGGCAGCACCCGCGGCGGACGGCGGGAACTGGATAATGCCCAGTTTTTTACCCGCATGGGACAGCGGCTGATCAAGGTGCTTGATCAGCCGACCATGGATGGTTTTGTCTACCGGGTTGATATGCGTCTGCGTCCGTTTGGCGACAGCGGCCCGCTGGTCATGAGCTTTGCCGCTCTGGAAGATTATTACCAGGAGCAGGGACGCGACTGGGAACGTTACGCGATGGTCAAAGCGCGACTGATGGGAGACGAGCACGATCGCTGGAGCCAGGAGTTACAACAGATGCTGCGGCCGTTCGTCTACCGGCGTTATATCGACTTCAGCGTGATTCAGTCGCTGCGTAACATGAAAGGTATGATCAGCCGGGAAGTGCGGCGGCGCGGCCTGAAAAACAACATCAAACTGGGTGCAGGCGGCATTCGCGAAACCGAATTTATCGTCCAGGTGTTTCAGCTGATTCGCGGCGGACGTGAGCGCTCACTTCAACTGCGCGCCTTACTGCCGACGCTGGAAGCGATAAAAGCGCTGGCGTTATTACCCGCAGAGCAGGTCGATGCGCTGCGTGGAGCCTATCTGTTCCTGCGGCGGCTGGAGAATCTGCTGCAAAGCCTGGGTGATGAGCAGACCCAGACTTTACCTGAAGATGAGCTGCATCGCGCCCGCCTGGCATGGGCGATGGGCAACGCGGACTGGCCCGCCCTGATGGCGGCACTCGAAAGCCAGATGGCGGCGGTTCGCGCTATTTTTGATGAGCTGATTGGCGAAGATACGCCAGAGATTGGCGATCAGCGCGAGCTGGCGGAATACCAGATGCTGTGGCAGGACCCGCTGGAAGAGAGCGAACTGGCACCGCTGGTGCCACAACTCAGCGATGAACAGTGCCGCACGCTGCACCAGACGCTGGAGGCGTTTCGCCAGGATATCAGCCGGCGCACCATCGGCCCGCGCGGTCGCCAGGCGCTGGACCAGCTGATGCCGCGTCTGTTAAGCGAAGTCTGTCCGCGCGACGATGCTGCCGTCACGCTCAGCCGCCTGACGCCGTTACTGCTTGGCGTGTTGACCCGCAGCACCTACCTCGAATTATTAACCGAATATCACGGTGCGCTGCGGCATTTGATCCGTCTGTGCGCCGCTTCGCCGATGGTGGCCAGTCAGCTGGCCCGGCACCCGCTGTTGCTGGACGAACTGCTCGATCCGGCCACGCTCTACCAGCCCACCGCCACTGATGCCTACCGTGATGAGTTGCGTCAGTATCTGATGCGAATTCCCACCGATGATGAGGAGCAGCAGCTTGAGGCGGTGCGTCAGTTTAAGCAGGCGCAGCATCTGCGTATTGCCGCTGCCGACATCGCCGGCACGCTACCGGTGATGAAAGTGAGCGATCACCTCACCTGGCTGGCCGAGGCGATTATCGAATCGGTGGTACGCCAGGCCTGGCACATGATGGTGCAGCGCTACGGCCGGCCATCGCACCTGAGTAATGAGCACGAACGCGGCTTTGCGGTGCTGGGCTACGGCAAACTGGGCGGCTGGGAGCTGGGATACAGTTCCGATCTCGATTTAGTCTTTCTGCACGATTGCCCGGCAGATGCGGTGACCGAAGGAGAGCGCAGCATTGATGGCCGCCAGTTCTATCTGCGCCTCGCCCAGCGCATTATGCACTTGTTCAGTACCCGCACCTCATCCGGCATTCTGTATGAAGTGGACGCGCGGCTACGTCCTTCCGGCGCGGCGGGCATGCTGGTCAGCACCTTTGAAGCGTATGACGAGTATCAGCGCAATGAGGCCTGGACCTGGGAGCATCAGGCGCTGGTGCGGGCGCGCGTGGTGTTTGGCGAACCTGCGCTGGGCGAACGTTTTAATGCCATCCGCCAGGCGATCCTCTGTCTGCCGCGTCCCGCTGAGGCGTTACAGACTGAAGTGCGAGAAATGCGAGAAAAGATGCGCGCTCACCTCAGTAACAAGCATAAAGGACGCTGGGAGATTAAAACCGATCAGGGTGGAATCACCGACATTGAATTCATCGCCCAATATCTTGTCTTACGCTACGCCGCTGAACAACCTGAGTTGACGCGCTGGTCCGACAATGTGCGTATTTTTGAACTGATGGCGAAATACCATAAAATGCCCGCCGATGAAGCGCAGGCGCTGACGCAGGTGTACGTTACGCTGCGCGATGCGTTGCACCATCGGGCATTGCAGGAGCTGCCCGGCCATGTGGAGCCGGATGCTTTCGCCGCCGAACGGCAAACGGTTGTTGCCAGCTGGCAGCGCTGGCTTAACTCGCCCGCGTCTCTCCCGGCGTGATGCTGATAGCACAAATCGCAACTGTGCTATCATCCGCGCACTATTTTTAATGCAGTCTGGAGTGTCTGGAATGAAAGTTACTCTGCCCGCGTTCGGCCAAGCCTCAGTGCTGGTCGTTGGCGATGTGATGTTGGATCGTTACTGGTATGGCCCTACCAGCCGTATCTCGCCTGAAGCACCGGTTCCGGTGGTGAAAGTGGACACCGTTGAGGAGCGTCCTGGCGGCGCAGCAAACGTGGCGATGAACATTGCAGCACTCGGTGCCGCCTCACGGCTGATTGGCCTGACCGGTGAAGATGATGCGGCGCGCGTGTTGAGTAACACGCTGAAAGACGTCAACGTACATTGCGATTTCGTGGCGGTGAAAAGCCATCCGACCATCACCAAACTGCGCGTGCTGTCACGTAACCAGCAGCTGATCCGGCTCGACTTTGAAGAGGGTTTTGATCAGGTCGATCCCGAACCGATCCACCAAAAAATGCGTGCTTCGCTGGCGGCTGCGGGCGCACTGGTGCTGTCTGACTACGCCAAAGGCGCGCTCTGCAGCGTGCAGACCATGATCGCCCTGGCGCGCGAAGCAAACGTCCCGGTGCTGATCGATCCGAAAGGCACCGACTTTGCCCGCTATCGTGGCGCAACGCTGCTGACACCTAATCTGTCTGAATTCGAAGCGGTGGTCGGTAAGTGTAAAAACGAAGAGGAGATCGTGGCGCGCGGTATGCAGCTGATCGCTGATTTCGATCTCTCCGCGCTGCTGGTGACCCGTTCAGAAAATGGCATGACGCTGCTACAACCCGGCAAAGCGCCGTTGCATCTGCCGACTCAGGCCCAGGAAGTTTATGACGTGACGGGTGCGGGCGACACGGTTATCGGCGTGCTGGCTGCGGCGTTAGCGGCTGGTGACTCGCTGGAAGAGGCCTGTTTCCTCGCCAATGCCGCCGCTGGCGTAGTGGTGGGTAAACTCGGGACCTCCACCGTCAGCACCGTTGAGCTGGAAAATGCGATTCATGCCCGTCCGGAGCAGGGCTTCGGCATCATGACCGAAGCGGAGCTGAAAGCGGCAGTCGAAATGGCGCGTCGGCGTGGCGAAAAAGTGGTGATGACCAACGGTGTTTTCGACATCCTGCATGCCGGTCACGTCTCTTATCTGGCCAATGCGCGTAAGCTGGGCGATCGCCTGATCGTGGCGGTGAATAGCGATGCGTCAACCAAACGGCTGAAAGGCGCGAGCCGCCCGGTTAACCCGCAGGAAAACCGCATGATCGTACTCGGTGCACTGGAAGCGGTAGATTGGGTGGTGGTATTTGAAGAGGATACGCCGCAGCGGCTGATCGCCAGTATCCTGCCGGATCTGCTGGTGAAAGGCGGTGATTACAAACCGGAAGATATCGCCGGCAGTAAAGAGGTGTGGGCCAACGGCGGAGACGTGCAGGTGCTGAATTTTGAAGATGGCATCTCAACCACCAATATCATTAAAACCATTCGCGGCGACAGCTAACACCCGTAGTCAGCGGGAGACCTGCTCCCGCTAAACCGGTGATTAGTTGTTGCTGTCAGTATCAGGTTTGACCACATCTGGAGTAGTGATCACTGACGGTGCGGGTGACGCGGCAGGAGAGGTCGCTGCGCCCGCCGCTGCGGTGTTTGCCGTAGCAACGGGTGCGCTGGTGGCTGGTGCTGTCGGCGTTGCGCCGCTCTGGCTTTCCAGCTGTGCCAGACGCTGTTCCAGCGCCGCCAGTTTTTCCCGCGTACGCAGCAACACCTGCGTCTGCACATCAAACTCTTCACGGTTGACCAGATCCATACGCGTCAGCTGCGCCTGAAGAACCTGACGAATTTTCTTTTCGACATCATCACCAAACTCACGTACCCCTTTCGGCATCGCTTCGTGAACCTGACGTGCAAGTTGTTCAATTTTTTTCGTGTCGATCATGATGATTTCCTGGTTTCGGGGAGCTGTGTCAGCATTTTACTAACCTGATAACGGTTAAGTGTAATGCCAGAAATGAAAAGGATAAACCTCAAATCGGCAACGCAGGAAATGCAAAAGCAATTGCACTATTGATGATTGCCGCTCCAGATAATCGGCGCTATAGTAAAAACGCTTATTCTCAGGGCGGGGCGCAATTCCCCACCGGCGGTAAATCAGCTTAGGCTGAAAGCCCGCGAGCGCTTCATGATGATGAAAATTCGCCATGAAGGTCAGCAGATCCGGTGTAATTCCGGGGCCGACGGTTACAGTCCGGATGGGAGAGGGTAACGACATCTGTCGGACAATTGTGTCTGCTTCACGTTATTGCCACGTCTTTTTGACGTCACTCCTAAGCACGCCCTGATTCTGGTAACCCATACATTTAAAGGTTTTTATTACCATGAATCAGACGCTACTTTCTGAATTTGGCACGCCTGAACAGCGTGTAGAACGTGCTATCGCCGCCCTTCGTGAGGGACGCGGTGTGATGGTGCTCGACGATGAAAATCGTGAAAACGAAGGCGATATGATCTTCGCCGCGGAAACCATGACCGTTGAACAGATGGCGCTGACCATTCGCCACGGCAGCGGCATCGTCTGCCTTTGCCTGACCGAAGAGCGTCGCCAGCAGTTAGATCTGCCGATGATGGTGGAGAACAACACCAGCTCCTACGGCACCGGTTTTACCGTGACGATTGAAGCGGCCGAAGGTGTGACCACCGGGGTTTCTGCCCAGGATCGTATCACCACCATTCGTGCCGCGATTGCCGATAATGCTAAACCCAGCGATCTCAATCGTCCTGGTCATGTCTTCCCGCTGCGCGCGCGCGAAGGCGGTGTGCTGACCCGTGGCGGTCACACCGAAGCAACCATCGACCTGGTTACTCTGGCGGGCTTCAAGCCGGCAGGCGTACTGTGCGAACTGACCAACGATGACGGCACCATGGCGCATGCGCCGGAAGCCATTACGTTTGCCAGACAACACAATATGCCAGTGGTAACGATTGAGGATTTAGTGGCCTGGCGTCGTAGCCACGAAACGCGTCACGCCAGTTAATCAGCGTGATGACGCGGTAAAACAGGCCAGCCCGGCCTGTTTTACCGGCGCTTAATCCGCACGTCCGCTTTTGTGGCGGCAATCTGAGCCGTCAGCCAGCCTTCGTCTGCTGTTATCCCCGATCGGTCATCTCCTTTATCATCAATCTTATTCAGATTTTCTGAGCATCATCATCAGGCTTATCCGCGTGATATAGCGGGTAAAGCGCGTATCGTAGTGGCTATCAAACATTCAATTCTGAGAACCCGTTATGAGCCAGTCACGTATGCCAGCGCTGTTTTTGGGCCATGGCAGCCCGATGAACGCCCTGGAAGAGAACCGCTATACCACCGCGTGGCGTCACGCGGGCGATACCCTGCCGCGACCCCGCGCCATTATTGCGGTCTCGGCCCACTGGTATACGCGTGGCACCGCAGTAACGGCGATGGCACATCCTCGCACCCTGCATGATTTTGGCGGTTTTCCGCAGGCGTTGTTTGATACCCGCTATCCGGCGCCGGGATCGCCGGAACTGGCTGAACAACTTGTTAGTCTGTTAGCGCCAATTCCGGTACAGCTGGATCACAGCTGGGGATTCGATCATGGCTCGTGGGGGGTGCTGATCAAGATGTACCCGCAGGCGGATATTCCGGTGGTGCAGTTAAGTATCGACAGTACCCAATCGCCGGCCTGGCATTTTGAACTGGGCCAGAAGCTGGCGGCGCTGCGTGACGAGGGCGTGATGTTTGTTGCCAGTGGTAACGTGGTGCATAACCTGAGAAAGGTGCGCTGGGACGGTGGCGATGAGGTCTATCCGTGGGCCAGCAGTTTTGAGCAGTTTGTGCGTGACAACCTGACGGCAGAGAGCGACGCGGCTTCGCATCCGCTGGTCAACTTTATGCAGCATCCTGGTGCTTCGCTCTCAAACCCGACGCCAGAACACTATCTGCCACTGTTATATGTGCTGGGCACACGCCAGAAAGGGGAAACGATCAGCATTCCGGTGGATGGAATGGAGATGGGCGCGATCAGTATGTTGTCGGTGCAGGTCGGCTGAATGCAAACAGACCCAGGGCGGGTCTGTTTGTCAGGGCATTACTCGATGAAGGCGTGCGGATAGAAGCGGGAAAGATCCTGAGTGATCAGATCGCGATCTTCACGCAGGCCGATACCGGCCGGCTGATCGTCAATCAGCCAGCTACCGATCAGCGTGTAGCTGTCGCCAAATTTCGGCAGCGGATGGAACTGCTGGACGATCATACCTTCTTCGCCATACGGACCGTCGACGCGGGCAATCTCCTGACCGTTTTCAACAATGCGGATGTTGGCACCTTCGCGAGAGAACAGCGGCTTCACCACATATTTGTCCATCGGCGGCACCTCATCTTCGGCAAAGAAGGCGGGCAGCAGGTTAGGGTGATTCGGGAACATCTGCCACAGCATTGGCAGCAGCGCTTTGTTCGACAGAATGCTCTTCCAGGCCGGCTCCAGCCAGCGTACGCCGGCGTCGCCCAGCTTGGTGGAGAACATCTCGCGTAGCATGAATTCCCACGGATAGAGCTTAAACAGGTTGCTGATGACCTGGTCGTGGACGTCGGTAAACTCACCTTTTTCACCCAGACCAATTTCATCTATGTAGAGAAATTCGCTCGGCAGGCCCGCTTCGGTGGCGCAATCCTGCAGATACTGCACCGTGCCGCGATCTTCGTCAGTGTCGCGGCAGCAGGCGAAATGCAGCCAGTTAAAACCGTGCTGCTGATGCAACGCGGCAAAGCGTGCGATCAGCTTTTCCTGCAGGCTGTTGAACTGGTCACTGCCTGTCGGCAACTGCCCGGCGCTGAGCTGGTCTTCCAGCCACAGCCACTGGAAAAATGCCGCTTCATACAGTGAGGTCGGCGTATCGGCGTTGTTCTCAAGTAATTTGGCGTCGCCTTTGCCATCCCAGGCGAGATCAAGACGGGAATAGAGCGAAGGCTGACGCTGATGCCAGGAATCACGCACAAAATCCCAGGTATGTTTGGGGATGCGGAATTTGGTCAGCAACGCTTCATCGTTAACGACTTTGTCGACCACCTGCAGGCACATCTGATGCAGCTCAGCGGTGACGTCCTCAAGCTGTTCAATTTGTGCCAGCGTAAACTGGTAGTAAGCATCTTCACACCAGTACGGCTCGCCGTGCATGGTATGAAAACGAAAACCGAACTCGGTGGCTTTTTCCCGCCAGCCTGGGCGTTCTGAAATGGCAATGCGTTGCATCGGGGCGTTAGCCTCCCATTGTCCGGCTGGAGGTGCCGGTAGCGCTGCTGCGCTGCATGCTGTTCTGTTTGGCTACCGTCTCGCCAAAGCCACCACGGGTGATGGTCGAGGTGGTGGCAGGCTTCGGTGCCAGCGCCGTCTTCGGCACATTCATGGTTTTGCCTGAGGTGGCAGCACCATAGTTACGACCGGACGCATCAACAAACTGACCGTTTGCCGGGCTGTTAGGGGTTTTGGGTGAAAACAGCGGTTGCTGGGCGAAGCCTGCGCCGCCGCCCATCATCCGGCCCATCATGTAACCGGCCATCAGTGGCATCCAGAAGCTGCCGCCGCTCTGTTGCGCTTCCGCATTGTTGGTGCTGCCGACGCCAGCCTGAGCCGGAGCCTGCTGACACTGATTCTCGCCGAATTCGGCGACGCAATCTTCACGGGTCGCATATTTAGGCGCGGTGCGTTCTGCCTCTTTTTTGGCTTCATTGAAGGCGGTGGTGCACTGCGCACTCTGGCCTGGATTGGCTTTCGAACAGTCATCCGCATTCTGATACATCGAGACGGATTCATCGTTTTGTTCACAACCTGCCAGCATAAATACCGCCGAAACGGCGATCGCGACGGGCGTTAAATGGCGTGCCTGCCAGCTCTTTCGAAAAGCGGCATAGCGAATAGATTTTGTGCGTTTCATTATGATTATCCTGTGCCCAAAGGTAGCGCATAGAATAGGGGATGAGGGGTCAAAATTGAAGCTGAGGGCCTGATACTGTAGGGATCTTTACTTAGCTATACGTTCGATAGAGAGACGGGCCGCAAAGCGACCCGTCATCGTCATCAGTTACCGAAAGGATTGCTGCTGCTGTTACGAGCTGCAGGGCGTGCTGCGGCGGCAGAGCCGTTGGCAGACGGGCCATTATCCACGCGCGCGGTCTGCTGCGCGTTTTCCGGTGCCACCGTTTCTGGTGACGTTGGGATCTCTTTACCCAGCTGGCTGTTCAGCGCCTGCAGGTTCTGCTCGTTGAGCGTTCCCAGTGCATAGCTGATGTTGAGCTGGTTGATCAGGTAGCTGTAGCGCGCATCAGAAAGCTGCTGCTTAGCGTTATACAGCGCGGTGGTCGCATCCAGCACATCGACGATGGTACGCGTACCGACCTGATAACCGGCTTCAGACGCATCCAGTGAGCTTTGCGCTGAGACCACAGCCTGTTTGTAGGCGTTGATGGTGCTGATCGATGCATTCACGTTGTTAAACGATGAGCGCACGGTCTGCACCGCTGAGCGGTGCGCACCTTCCAGCTGCTCGCTGGCGCTGACAAAATTATACTGCGCCTGTTTCACCTGCGAGGTCACGCTGCCGCCGCTGTAGAGTGGCAGAGAGAAGCTCAGGCCAACCTGGTTAGAACCGGTAATCGAATCGGTCGTACCGGCGCTCTGGTTAGCGCGGCTGCCGCCATATTTGCTGTTGGACATGCCGGTTGAGGCAGTCAGATCCAGCGTTGGCATGTGGCCGGTTTCTGCTGAACGAATCTGCTCACGTGCCAGATCCTGATTCAGACGGGCAGACAGCAACGTCAGGTTACGACTTTCAGCCTGCTTGAGCAGCGCGCTGACCGCATCCGGCTTATCGGTTTTGAAGCGGTCGATATTGAGCGACGCCAGAGCCTGATAATCCATGCCGGTAATCTGGCGCAGTGATTCAACCGCGTTATCCAGATTGTTGCGCGCGGTGACTTCGTTAGCTAATACGCTGTCATACTGCGCACGGGCGTTCTGCACGTCAGTGATCGCCACCAGGCCGACGTTAAAACGTTGGGTGGTTTGATCGAGTTCGCGATAGATCGACTGCTTCTGCGCTTCGGTGTAAGAAAGGGTATCAATCGCTTTCAGTACGTTGAAGTAAGCGGTCGCGGTGTTCAGAATCAAATCCTGCTGCGCAACCTGATAGGTAACGTCCTGGATGCCGGCGGCTTTTTCCTGCAGGGTCAGGGCGCGCCATTTCGACATGTCGAAAATTGTCTGGGTTAATTGCAGCGTGCCGCTGGTCGTGTTGGAATGAAGACCGCTGCTGTCACGGTAGCCGTTGTTATAGGTGTAATCCGCACCCAGACCGAGCTGCGGTAATAATGGGCTACGCGCTTCGTTGATTTTCTCAAAGGCAGAATCGCGATCGGCAGCGGCGCTGCGCAGATCCGGGTTGCTCAGACGTGCTTGTTGATAAACCTGAAGCAGGTCTTCGGCCTGGCTGGCGAAGCTGAAACCGCCCAGGCTCAGCCCAATAAAAAATGGGAGCAGTTTTTTCATTTGCATTCCTTTTGTTGCAGCAAATTGCAGTGGTAGCGCTGCCGGGTAAGCCAAAAAATTATCGCCGATTCTAGCAGAGGGCAACTGTTAGATAAGTTGGCTGAACGTGCCTTCTTCCCCTAATTTACGTAAATAATTCAGAAAGAACCACTCAGACGGAGCACTGTGCCAGGCTTTTTTCGCTCCACCCCAATCTGCATAAGGAACCAGATGATGTCGGAAGAAAAAAAATCCCCTGTGACTTTTACAAAAAACGATGTAGAAATTATTGCACGCGAAACCGTCTACGATGGTTTTTTTTCAGTGGTACGCTATCGCTTCCGTCACCGCCGTTTTAATGGCGAAATGAGCGCCGAAGTGCAGCGCGAAGTTTTTGAGCGCGGACATGCCGCCGTGCTGCTACCTTATGATCCCTTACGCGACGAAGTGGTGCTGATCGAACAGATCCGCATTCCGGCCTATGACAGCAGTGCATCGCCCTGGCTGCTGGAGATGGTGGCCGGCATTATCGATCCCGGTGAAACCGTTGAACAGGTGGTGCGTCGCGAAGCGGTCGAAGAAGCAGGATTACAGGTCGGACGGATTAAGCCAATGCTTAATTACCTGGCCAGCCCCGGAGGCACCAGTGAACGTTTATCGGTGCTGATTGGGGAAGTGGATGCCAGCCAGGCAACAGGATGCCATGGTCTGGAGGAAGAGAATGAGGATATTCTTGTCCATGTGGTGAGTCGCGAACAGGCTTATCGCTGGGTGGAAGAGGGGATTATTGACAATGCGGCGTCTGTCATCGCCTTGCAATGGCTGGCGTTGCACCATGAGAAACTACGAGAAGAGTGGATACCACAATGAAACAGCGCTATACCCCTGACTTTCCCGAAATGATGCGGCTGTGCGAAACCAATTTCGCCCAGTTACGCCGCCTGCTGCCACGTGATGATGACGCGGGCGCATCGGTGATCTATCAGGTGAGTGGCGCCCGTTATCAGTTGACGATTCAGGAGTCGACGCGCTACACCACGCTGGTGGAGATCCGCCAGGTGGCGCCTGCCGTGAGCTATTGGAGCCTGCCTTCGATGTCGGTGCGGCTCTACCACGATGCGATGGTCGCCGAAGTGTGTTCAACTCAACAGATCTATCGTTTCAAAGCGCGCTATGATTATCCTAATAAAAAACTGCATCAGCGTGATGAAAAACATCAGATAAACCAGTTCCTCGCTGACTGGTTGCGCTACTGCCTGGCGCACGGCGCGATGGCAGTTCCGGTCTGCTGATGCGTATAATGCGTTAAATGGCGTGGAGACGAAGGAAACGCTTTGGATAGCCTGCTAACTCTTCCTGCAGCGAACGGTTCCGCAATCAGGATTCTGCAAATCACGGACACCCACCTGTTCGCAGGAAAACATGAATCGCTACTTGGGGTGAATACCTGGTCGAGCTATGAGGCGGTCCTGGATGCGATAATTGCACAGCATCGGGACTATGACCTGATCATCGCCACGGGCGATCTGGCCCAGGACCACTCTGTTGAAGCCTATCAGCATTTTGCTGAGGGCATTTCACGTTTGCCCAGGCCCTGCGTCTGGCTGCCCGGCAACCACGATTTCCAGCCCGCAATGGTCGATACCTTAGCTGACGCCCACATCAATCCGCACAAACAGGTGCTGATCGGCGAGCAGTGGCAGATTGTCCTGCTCGACAGCCAGGTGTTCGGCGTGCCGCACGGTATGCTGAGTGACTATCAGCTGGAGTGGCTGGAAAACGCGCTGGCCCGCTATCCGCAACGGCACACTCTGGTGTTGCTGCATCACCATCCACTGGCGTCCGGCTGCACCTGGCTTGACCAGCACAGCCTGCGTAATTCGCATCAGCTGGATGCAGTGTTGCAACAGTTTCCGCTGGCGAAGACCCTGGTCTGTGGCCATATCCATCAGGAGCTGGATGTCGAGTGGCACGGCCGCCGGGTCCTGGCGACGCCCTCCACCTGCGTACAGTTCAAACCGCACTGCACCAGCTTCGCGATTGAGGTGATGCTGCCAACTTACTGATTTAGTGTATGATGGTGTTTTTGAGGTGCTCCAGTGGCTTCTGTTTCTATCAGCTGTCCCTCCTGTTCAGCTA
>NZ_JBNPYB010000026.1:0-42380 GCF_050432985.1 Pantoea sp. AN62
ACTTTTGCTTTGCCACGGAATGGTCTGTGTTGTCGGGAGGATGCGTGATCTGATCCTTCAACTCAGCAAAAGTTCGATTTATTCAACAAAGCCGATAGCGTTGCATCGATCAGTTGAACTCACACGACAAGCGGACGGCAACCCTAAAAAGAGCATTCCATTTACGAGTAACTGAGTGCTCACAGTTAGTCTTTATTGTGTATGCCTGGAGAAGCTTTGAACATGATTTAGCCGCGGCCTGTCGAAATTTCATGACGTTATGCCAGTCCCAGAAAAATTGACATCTTTTGGCTTTTTCTGATGAGGATAGACGCTGCAAAGCTAAAAATTATGTTTAGTACAATAACATAAGTTAAGAATAAAACAGGATCTCTTGAAATTTCCGATTTACTCCATACCCATCCCAGAAATATTAAAATAGGCAGGTGAGTTAAATAAAATGGTAGGGCGAGCTTTGATAAAGCTGTGATGGTTTTATTTTCTTTTATATTTAAATTCTTGAAAGTATAAAATAATGCCAGGCACAGGGCGATTACAGCAAAAACCTGACATAAGCTCATAGCAGTTTTGAACTCACCTTTAAAAATAATGCTAAAAAAGTACCATAAAAGGTAAAGCGCCGATAAAAACATCGCCTCCTTTTTATTAACATCCTTTTTGATAAAAAACAGCAACATTCCTGTGAAGAAAAAAGGGATGTATTGTATGGTTGGAATTATCTGGCTTACACTCAGTACAGAATTCGGTAGCAGCATATTAACTATTTTGCTTACAGCAACAGATAAACAGACGGCCAAAAACAGCAAGGAAAAAACGAACGGCCACGTTAACCTATTCAGCTTTTCTGCAATGTAAGAGGCGAGCCTGTTTATTTTTTCCGGTGCAAGCATCAAGAGCATGCTTATCTGAGAAAGAACAATAAGAAACCAGAGGTGCTTATAACTGAGATAATCACGCAAATCTTTGTCATCGAAAAGGAAATACATTTCCATTGCAATCAAAGGCAAGGTTATCATTACAGCCATCAATGTGGGTCGTATTAATCTTTTTTTTCGACTTGAAATAAAATGACTAGCACCCTTTCGCTTTATTAAAAGTGCTGAAAAAAATCCAGAAATGATAAAAAAAAGCTCCATCCTGAATGGGTGTGTTAAATTGAGTGCATCCACAACCCATACATTTTGATTTAATGAATAATCAAATCCCCATGCGCCACCGTAGAGCATTGAAGCATGAAATGTGGGGCCGAAAATCATGATGATTGAGCGAAGAAGATCTAGCCCGGTTAGTCTGTTGTTCATGTTTATGAATAAGCATCCGAGGTTGGTTTATCATATTATTATAACATCCAAAAAATAGTGTATGCAATTAGCTCTTTTCTTAATTAACAATATGGCCCCTCCTTTTCACTCTTGGTTGTGATTTTCTAATTTGGTCATTAAGTAGCAGGGAAATACGGGTAACAAAAAGACATTTTTGGCGAAAAAAAGAGAGATTTATAAAGCCACGCTAATGTATGAGTGTGAACTTAAAACGGCTCCCCGGCGAGCGGCTTTAATATTCGACTGTTTTATACCAGAAATGTTAGAAAGATGTCATCGGGTTGTCATGTTTATTGCAGAGGGAGCAGGACAATATAGAATTTAGGTTTACCAACGATTACGCGCATACGTTTAGTCTCTCATCGCTTAAAGATGTTGCACATATGAGTAAACCATCCCAACGTGTGCGATGATCACGGATAAACACGATATATTGCAGCACTCATCTGTTTTTTTGGTATGAACAAAAATGGCCTGCACACTGTTTATTAACGCAGCCGGGTAATTATAACGTCTGCCTTTGGCACAAAGCGAACTATGCACAGGCCAATGTCCGCTATGAGCGAGGAGCGGACTTTGACGGCTTCAAGATGAACATTGATGTCGTCAGAATTCAATGCTTCCCTTAGTGACATATGTGTAAAATAAGATTATTCTCATTAGGTTTTTTTTACTTAACTCCATGAGAATTCAATGAATAAAATAATATTCGTAGCTGTCCTTCTTTCCTCAATGCTTCTGGGTGGTTGTGCGTCGGTTCCTTTGGCCAGTAATGCTGAAACAACGGCGGCTAAGTCATTCCCGGTTCCGGAGAATGGCAAAGCCGGTCTTTATGTATACAGGGACAGCTTTGTGGGGAAAGCGTTAAAAAAGGATGTGTATCTTGACGGACGCTGCCTTGGTGAAACGGCCGACAGAGTCTTTTTCTATCAACAAATATCAACCAGCCAACCACATACGCTGGGAACTGAATCCGAGTTTTCACCTAATAATCTGACACTCAGTTTAACATCCGGGAAAAACTACTTTGTTCGCCAGTACATCAAAATGGGCGTTTTTGTTGGTGGTGCCGGACTTGAGCAGGTTTCCGAAAACGAAGGGATGCGCGTCGTTTCTAAATCTGAAGTTAAGTTAGCAGTGCCAGGTCATTGCGATAACTGACCGGCGGAAAAGCTGATATCCAGCCCGCATCTGGGCTGAATATCATTCGCTGGCCGGTTTGACTGTATGTTTAGGGGTCAGTTTGGATATCGAAAATTATTGTACGTTAAGGTTATTTTTTGACCTTTCCACTTTAGCTGGCCTCAGCCGACGAAATTTACCGGAAGCCGGTATCCGGTTGCTTTTCCAGATATAATCGCCTGTCAGATTGATGTGTTCCCAGCCTAGCGGGGACAAATGCGACAACAGTTGCTCGTTGATCTTCACCCCTTTACGCTTCAGGGCATCGACCGCTCTTTCCATATAGACGGTATTCCACAGCGAGATAGCCGCCGTCAGCAGCGTCAGTCCACTGGCGCGGTAGCTCTGATTTTCCGGTTTTCGGTCCCTGATTTCACCCAGCCGATGCAGGAATACCGCACGCGCCAGCGCGTTACGGGCTTCTCCTTTATTCAGTCCCGCCTGTACCCGCCGACGCAGTGTCGGATCGCGGAACCAGTCGAGCATAAACAGCGTTCGTTCAATACGGCCAATTTCCCTCAATGCTTTGGCAAGTCCGTTTTGCTTGGGGTAGCTGGCAAGCTTTTTCAGCATCAGGGATGCCGTCACGGTTCCCTGCTTTATCGAGGTTGCCAGACGCAGCACTTCACGCCAGTGAATTTCGATCTCTTTCAGATTCAGGCTGGTTGTTGATATCAGTGACTGAAGCGCCGGGTATTGGTCAGCTTTCCCTTTGATAAACAGCTTCTTGTCATGGAGATCCCTGATTCGCGGACAGAACGCAAATCCTAGCAGATGCATCAGGGCAAAGACATGATCGGTGAAACCAGCGGTATCGGTGTAATGCTCCCTGATTTCCAGGTCGCTTTCATGATACAGCAAGCCATCGAGAACGTGGGTTGAATCCCTGATCCGACTGATTATGCAGGTGTAAAACGGGCTGTATTGATCCGAAATATGGGTATAAAACTGACGTCCAGGCTCCTGCCCATATTTCGGGTTAACCTGCCCTGCGTAGCGGCCTGAGCTGCCTGTTCTAAAATTTTGTCCGTCTGATGATGACGTTGTCCCGTCACCCCAGAATGCCGCCAACGGTCTTTTCCCCTGCGCATTTACCAGCTCTGCAAGAGCGGCTGAATAGGTTTCATCACGGATGTACCATGCCTGAATATCTTCGAGTGATGATTTGGTGCTCCCGGGGCAGGCTTCTGCCATTTTGGTCAGGCCAAGATTGATGCCATCCGCAAGAATGGTGGTGAGGAGCAGGCGGGTATCGGGACGGGTAATGTCATTTTTTATATGCGAAAAATGTCGGGTAAACGTCGTCCAGCTGTTTACCTTATCGAGAATTTCCGTGATTTTAGGTCGCGGTAGCATGCTATAAACCAGCTCTGCCAGCGGTGAAACCTGCGCCGGAACGCAGTTATCCAGCGGAGAGACTTTTACGCCCCTGTCGGATATTTCCACATCGGGCAGTTCACCAAGGGCAGCCATGGCATTGACCTCTTCAAGTCTGGACTGAAGCAGAGTCATACGGCTGGTAATGTACTCATGATAATCAGCAGATACGGGCAGTGGCAGCGCCGGTGTGAGTTTGTCAAAGTCCTTTTCGGGTATGAGGTAATCATCAAAATTTTTGTAGCGCCGCGAGCCTTTAACCCAGATATCCCCGGAGCGCAACGCCCCCTTAAGCTCGCTGAGCGCACAAAATTCATAGTACTGCCGGTCAATACCCGCAGGTGTAATCACCACCTTGCGCCAGCTTTCAGGGACAAAATCAAGCGGCGCTGCCGCCGGAACTTTACGTGACTGCTTCCGGTACATCTCCTTGATCACAACCAGTGCATCAGCCAAAGGTTGCGCTGCCGGGGTTGCGACTAACTGTAAAGCGGACAACATGCGCGGGGCATATTTCCGTAATGTGCTGTATTTCTCAGTAATAATATGCAGCGGGTCAAAATTATTTTTTCTGGCGAGATGGCGTGTTTCCTCCAGACTGGCGACAAATTCAGGCCACGGGAGTATGTTTTCTATTGCGAGCCAGGGATCGCCACCGGAATCACGGGCATCAGATAGCGCCTGACCGACATCGATGTACTGCCTCAGTTTGGACTGGATCAGCTTTCCGGTCTGCTGAAGGCGCTCAGCCTGTGTTCTTTTGGCTTTGCTGAAAAGGCTGTTCAGCATTCGCTCATGCAGCTCAATCACTTCGTCTGTCAGTGTGGCTCTGGCTTCTTCCAGCACGCAGACCAAGATCGCATGACGGCGGGCTGCTGAAAATCGGGTCAAATCCCGGCTACTCATCTTTCGGCCTTCCCGCGCCAGTTTCAGCAACCGGTTCTGGTGAATGGCACGATCTATACCTTCAGGTAATGCCAGCGATTCAATGCTACTGAGCCGATCAAGATGTTGCAGCACGTTCTTACCATTGATTTTACCCGGCGGTTGCAGAAGCCATGTCAGCCTGGAAGGCTGATTATCTGATGACTCAAGTAAACGATCCAGGGCATCCCAGTGCGCCGGAGTTAACGGGGCATTCAGGGTCTGAAATACGATTTTATCGCCGCCTGCCATGGCCTCAGCACAGGTACGTTCCACGACATCAATCGCGGGGATTATCACGTTGTTCTGCCGGAGCCAGACCAGTAACTCTTCGGCCAGGAGAATACCTTTATCGGTGCGCGTCGCCATCGACAACAGGTGTGTAATACAGTCCTGCTGTATTTTGCCGGTGAACGCCTTTACGCCAAGATAGCGGTACAGTTCGGTTAAATGCTCACGCCGGGTCGTATCCCGGCCGGAAAGGTAAGCAGGCCAGAGATCCCCGGTAAGCTTTAGCCTGCTGGCGATATGCTTCAGCAACGCATCAGAGGGTGGGATTTTTTTATCCGGGGCAAAGCCAACATTTTTCAGATAGCAAAGAAGGACGGCAAAACCAAAACGGCTGGCGGGTTTACGGTGAGCACTGATAAGCGCCAGATCATGCTCACTGAAATAGGCCATTCGGGTCAGCGTTAACTCATCGTCCGGTAATGCCAGTAATGATTCTCTTTCCGACAGAGAAAGAATCTGCCTCCTTGCCATATAGTTTCCCTCATAAATTATTTGATGCGGAATTTTTAACAAAAATGGTTATCGCATAAGGGTACACCCTGACGCCATAACCAAAACGTGACGCCACACGATGAATGACATAACCTTTATGCGATAGAATAAATGCAATAATCTAAATGCGATAACATGGTGAAAAAATGTTCATCAGAGCTTATTTGAGGGCATCGGCGGAAGATCAGTTCGCCGATCGGGCAAAAGAGATGCTGGAGCAATTCGTTCAGGAGCGGGGACATAAAATCGCTAGTTACTACCGGGAGAACATCAGCGGAACAAAACTTGACCGCCCGGAACTGGGGCGCTTACTGATGGACAGTCACCACAATGATATTTTGCTGGTCGAGCAGATAGACCGCCTGACCCGTCTTAGCAACAGCGACTGGATGACGCTTAAAAAGCAGATCGAGCAACACGAATTGCGGATTGTCAGTCTGGACGTCCCGACTTCCTGGCAGGCTTTATCAGACAAAGACCCTTCGCAAACAGACCCGATAACGCGTGCTGTTATTACAGCTATCAACAACATGTTGATAGACCTGATGGCGGCTATGTCACATAAAGACTGGCTAAGCCGCCGTCAGCGTCAGAAACAGGGGATCGAGCGAGCACTTACGATGGGGAAATACCGTGGTAAGCAGGCTGACTTCGAACGACATCAGAAGGTGTTGTATTATCGTACGGTAAAAAAATTAAGCATTCAGGAAACAGCGGAAGCTACCGGTTACAGTTGTTCTCAGGTATGCCGGATACAGGCCCTGCACAAGCATGAAAGTAAGGACAGGATTACGTAATTGTGTCTGTTATCTTTCAAATGCTGTGATTAACGTCTCTGACTGCCTTCAGTCCCGCCAGCGAAAAACGCTTAAAGTGGTCGGTCAGTGCCTGAGTCTGCATCGCCGCAATTTCTCTTACCGGCCCGGGAATTCTGTTACCTGCCACGATCAACATCATGCAGGGTGCGACCACACTTAACATGCAGGGAAGTAATGCAGGATCGTCTTCGCTGATACCGGCAGCTTCACTGACAATTTTCCGCACCGCCTGTATTTTCCCCATTCCTTCGCTGTTCACAAAATCGGTGAGTTGAACTGAAGGTGCCAGCAATTCCCGCGCAAATACCCGCCCGTGCCAGCCATTTCCTTCATTCAGTTTTGAGATGAACATTTCCAGAAACTGACCGAGCTTTACCTCCGGAGGAAGTGCGCCTCTTGCCAGGGCCGTCAGCTTTTCGCCATCCAGATAGTGGCGGTGTGCCCGTGACAAAACCGCCAGATACAGTCCGTCTCTGCCCCCGAAGTGATAGTTGATAGCCGCCAGGTCAACCTCTGCGGCACTGGCTATTGATTTGTTCGTCGTTCGGGCAAGGCCCTGTTCGGCAATCAGTTCACCTGCGGCTTCCAGAATTTTTTCCCGGGTTAACTCACCATCACTGCGACGTGCTCGGCTCATAGATAAATCCAGTTGTAAGATTTTTTTCGGCGACTGGGTTTATTATCTCACAATTAAAGTTTAAATTGAATTTAAACTAAGCGCATGACATGAACGTCAGCTGAGGGAAGTAGTCGCAATGAAAAAAAAATAATAGCAGGCGTGGTGATTATTGCGCTTATAGCGGTGGCCGCTGTGGCCTGGCTTCATAGTCGAAATAATGATGATAAAAATCGTCTGACGTTACACGGCAACGTGGATATCCGTCAGGTATCGCTGGCATTTGAGGAGAGCGGCCGGATAGCCGAATTAATGGCTGAGGAAGGCGATAAGGTTGAGGCAGGACAAGTGGTTGCCACACTCGATACCCGGGCGCTGAAGATACAGAAAAAACAGGCTCAGGCGCGTCTGGATGCTGAGAAGCAAACGGTGCGCGAGCAACAGTCCGGCGCACGTCCTGAAGAAATTGCCCAGGCAAAAGCGCAGCTGGCGTCAGCCGTGGCGCAACAAACCAAAGCCCGGGAGGATCTCTCCCGCATTCAGCGTATTGCCTCAAACACCCGTGGCAAAGGTATCAGCAGGCAGGAAATGGACACGGCCAGAAATAACCTGAGTATTGCTCAGGCCAGCGTGAAAGAACGCCAGGCAAGCCTGGACCTGATGGTGAAAGGCGTGCGCAAAGAGCAGCGGGAAGCCACCGTCGCACAGGTCAAAGCGCTTGAGGCCGATCTGGAATTACTGCAATACCGACTTTCACAGGCGGAATTACGTGCGCCGGTTAATGCGGAGGTAAGGGCACGCTTGCAGGAAGCGGGTGATATGACCAGCGCCCAGAAAGCGGTGTATACCCTGGCGCTGAGCGAACCAAAATGGGTACGTGTCTGGGTCAATGAAAGCGATCTGGGACGCATCAAATCAGGTATGAATGCGGATATCGTCACTGACTCTTTCCCGGATAAACCGGTCACTGGCAGGATTGGTTATATCTCCTCAGTGGCTGAGTTCACGCCAAAATCTGTGCAGACTGAAGAGCTGCGAACCAATCTGGTTTACGAGGTGCGTATCGTGGTCAAAGACCCTGATAACGTGCTGCGCATGGGGCAGCCAGCCACCGTCACCATAAATACGCCTTCTGCGGACAGTGGCAAATAACATGGCCACTGAAACTGGCATCGTCATTGCGCAGGATCTGGTCAGAGTTTTCCCCGGCGCGACCAAAAAAGCACCTGAAGTTCGTGCTCTGGACAGCCTGACCATGAACATCCGGGCGGGTGAGCTCACCGCGCTCGTCGGCCCTGACGGTGCAGGGAAAACCACTTTCCAGCGTCTTATAGCCGGTCTGTATGCACCCTCTTCCGGCAGCCTTACCGTGCTGGGGACGGACGTCAGCGCCGACCCTCAGTCGGTACAGAACCGCATCAGCTACATGCCTCAGCGCTTTGGTTTGTATGAAGATTTGAGCGTTCAGGAAAACCTGGATCTGTACGCCGATTTACATGGCGTTGACCAGCAGACCCGAAAGGAACGTTTTGAGCGTCTGCTGACGATAACCGATCTCACCCGGTTTACAGACCGACCAGCTGGCAAGCTGTCCGGAGGGATGAAACAAAAACTCGGCCTGGCCTGCACCCTGGTGCGTTCGCCTGAATTATTGCTGTTAGATGAACCCAGTGTGGGGGTTGATCCTTTGTCGCGCCGCGATTTGTGGAAAATCATCGAGCAGCTGGTTCAGGATGAACAGCTGAGCGTGATAATCAGCACGGCCTACATGGATGAAGCTGAGCGTTGTGCTCAGGTCTATGTCATGTATCAGGGACGCATTCTGGCGCAGGGAACGCCGGACGAACTGCGTAAAAAAGCCGATGGTCTGACGTGGCAGGCCACACCGCCAGACGGTATGAAAGCCCGTAGCCTACAGGCCCGATTGCTGGAGAATCGCAAACATGTTATCGACGCCGTCCCGAAAGGCGATGCCGTACGTTTTATCTGCCAGTCGGACAGTGACGAGCCCCTTGCCCGGGAACATCATGCCACTCGCCGTGATGCCGAACTGGAAGATGGCTTTATGGTTCTGCTTCATCAGGCGCAGCATCAGAATGAACAGGCGCCCTCAGATCCGGTAAAGGCCGATATGGTTTCCACTCAGCAAAGCGCAGAAGCTGAGGACAAACCCGTTATCGTTGTTCGGGATCTTGTGCGTAAATTTGGTGATTTTACAGCCGTTGCCAGTACCTCCTTCGAGGTCAGACGTGGCGAAATCTTTGGTCTGCTCGGACCAAATGGTGCCGGAAAGACGACAACCTTCAGAATGCTCTGCGGACTGCTACCGGCAACGAGTGGTCATCTTGAGGTAGCCGGAATGAATCTGCGTACAGCACGGGCAAAAGCCCGCGCCCGTATCGGTTACGTTTCTCAGAAATTTGCCTTATATGGCAACCTGACGGTGCGTGAAAATCTGACGTTTTTCGGCGGGGCCTATGGTTTGTCCGGTAAACATCTGGCGCAGCAAATAGAGACCTCCCTTGCTCAATTCAGCCTGGATCCCGATGCTATCAGCGGGGAGCTGCCAGGCGGATTCAAGCAACGTTTATCGATGGCGGCAGCACTACTGCATGAACCCGAAATTGTCTTTCTGGATGAACCGACCAGCGGTATTGATCCGCTGGCGCGCCGCGCTTTCTGGTACACCATTGGCGAACTGGCCAACAAAGGTATCACGGTCATCGTGACCACCCACTTTATGGAAGAGGCGGAGTACTGCGACCGTATAGCGATTCAGGACGCGGGGAAAATGCTGGCACTGGGTACGCCGCGAGAAGTGCGGCAGAAAGCGGGTCTGGAGCATGCTGCTGATATGAACACCGCGTTTATTGCCATTGTGGAAAATGCCCGGGCGAAGGAACACAAGAAGGAGGCGAAGGCATGAAAAACTCCACTTTCCGCAGCCGTCTTATCTCCCTGACACGCAAAGAAACGCGTCAGCTTTTACGGGACAAAAGTAACCTTGCGGTCGGGTTGCTCCTGCCAGTTGTGCTGATCCTGCTGTTTGGTTACGGACTCTCGTTTGATTTAAGCAATGCCAGGATCGGCGTGGTTCAGGAGCAGCGGACCCCGCAGTCCTGGCAGATTGTCACGGCATTACAAGGCAGTCGGTACTTATCGGTTCAGGAATATACCAGCTTTAATGCCGCACAGGATGCGCTGCGTAAGGGGGAAACGGATGCGATATTGCGTATTCCATCCGACTTCGCGCAACGTCTGACAGCGGGTAACGCACAGCTCCAGCTCCTTGTGAATGGCGCATCAACCAGTGTCGCCAGCGCTGCCCAGGGTTACGTTACCGGGGCACTGGCTACGCAGTCTGCCGTGATTGCCGATCGGGGCGGGAATAAGCCTTCCGGGGGCAGCGTCACCGTTGAACAGCGCATGTGGTTTAACGAATCCGGCAACAGTACCTGGTTCATTGTTCCCGGCCTGGTCGTCCTGATCCTGACGCTGATAGGCGCATTCCTCACCGGGCTATTAATTGCCCGGGAGCGGGAGCGTGGCACGCTTGAAGCGCTTTTTGTTACGCCGGTGCGGCCCCTTGAACTGGTGCTGGCGAAACTCGCGCCCTATATGGTGCTCGGCACTATCGACCTGGTGGTCTGCCTGCTGGCTTCACATTATCTGTTCGACGTGCCGATTCGCGGTTCCCTGTGGGCAATTATTGTTTCGTCCCTGCTTTATCTGCTTGTTTCACTGGGGCTTGGGCTCACCATTTCAGGGTTTGCACCCGGGCAGTTCCTGGCAAGCCAGGTGGCGCTCATAGCCAGTTTTATGCCCGCCATGATGCTGTCAGGGTTTGTCTTTGATACCCGCAATCTGCCGGTCGTCATTCAGGTCATAAGCCAGATCCTACCTGCCACTCACTTTATGTCGCTTATCAAAACGCTCTTTCTGGGCGGTGATGACTGGAAGATGTTTTTCAAAGAGTGCGGGATCTTATCGCTTTATGCGCTGGTTCTGATAAACGCTTCGCGCATTTCTCTGCGCAAAAGACTGAGATAAACGCTGATGAACATTTTAACCACCTGGCTGCGCCACATCAGCTTTTTGATCCGCAAAGAGGTGCTCGCCATTCTGAAGGAACCGGCTAACCGGGTAATATTGTTCGCTCCTGCGTTTATGCAGGCGCTGCTGTTTGGCTATGCCGCGACCTACGATGTGAACCATGTATCATACGCCGTGCTCGATCAGAGCCGGGGCCAGGCCTCGACAGAACTGTTAACACATCTGGACGGGACGGGCGTGTTCAACCGCACGGCCACGCTCACGGCAGCGTCACAGATTCAGGATGTCGTGCTTGCCGGAGATGCGTTGCTGGTTTTGACATTTCCCCCCAATTTTGAAGACAAGCTCAATAGTGGAGATACCTCGCCCCTTCAGATGATCCTGGATGGCCGTAATTCCTCCACAGCCGGTGCTGCGGCCAGTTATATCAGTGCCGTGGTGGCTGATTTTAATCAGCGCAGAAGTGGCAGCAAGCCAGCGATTTCCGTCGAAACCCGTGCCTGGTACAACCCCAACCTGGAATCCCGCTGGGGACTAATGCCAACCCTTATTGCCGCGTTAAGCATGATGCAGACGCTGATGCTGTCCGCCCTGTCGGTAGCCCGGGAGCGGGAACAGGGAACTTTCGACCAGCTGCTGGTCACGCCTTTCACGCCAATGCAGCTCCTGATTGGCAAGGCTTTACCTTCGGTGATGGTCGGCCTGGTCCAGTCAACAATCATCCTGCTGATAATCCTGTTCTGGTTCCAGATACCCATGAACGGTTCTGTCACGCTGCTTTATTTTGGCCTGTTGAGCTTTAACATCGCGGCGGTGGGTATTGGCCTGTCTATCTCTGCTGTCTCCATCAATATGCAGCAGGCGATGCTCTACACCTTCCTGTTGATGATGCCGCTGATGCTGCTGTCCGGCCTGCTTACTCCCGTGCAGACCATGCCTGCCATCCTCGATACCCTGACGTATGCTAATCCGCTGCGGTTTGCTATTGACCTGGTCAGAAGGGTGTATCTGGAAGGGGCTGGCTTTACTGATGTGGCCTTTAATTTTATTCCCATGCTGGTTATGGCGGCGATCACCTTACCGCTTGCTGCATGGCTGTTCCGCAATCGACTTTACTGAGACAGGTATTCCGATGAAACACCGCTTTTCCCCTATATCAAACAATAAAGGACCTGTTCTGGTGACGTTAATGGTTGCCGCTGCACTGAGTGGTTGTACGGTAGGCCCCGATTTTCAGAAGCAAAAACCGGATGCGCCTGCTGACTGGACAACCTGGCGCAGCGGGGATGCAGCATTACACACGGTGAAAGGTGCCGGTGTGATGGCGGACAGCCAGTGGTGGAAACGCTACAACGATCCGGTTCTTGACGATCTGGTTAACCGGGCTCTGTCAGCCAGTCCCGATATCAAAACCGCCGCATTACGTTTTTCAGGTGCACGAGCGCAATACCGCATTATGGCTTCATCGCAGACTCCGGACATTAATGCTACCGGGAAAGTCACCCGCGAACAGCTCAGCGAAAACAGCCCATCCACGCGCGCACTGAAAGAAGTGTTGCCGCAGCCGGATGAACTGATTGATTTAATGTCCGAACCGTATAACTGGTATCAGGCCGGGCTGGATTTCTCATGGGAAATAGACTTGTGGGGGCATGTCAGACGTGCTGTTGAAGCCTCCGATGCCGACCTCTCTGCTCAGGGGGCGATGCTGGAGCTTGCGAGGCTCAGCATTGTCGGTGACGTGGTGAATAATTACTACGCTCTGCGGGGTATCCAGCAGCAAATCGTACTGGCAAAAGAGGATGTGCAGGCGATGAATGAGCGCCTTTCGCTGGTCCGGGCCCGTACTGAAGGGGGAGAACTGGACTACACCGACGTTGAACGCCAGCAGAGTCAGCTGTCGGCCACCCGCGCAAACCTCATCGATCTGCAACAGCAGGAAGGCATCGCGATGAATCAGCTGTTATTACTGCTGGGCGAACACCCAGGCGCATTACAACAGCAGCTGGTTTATAAACCAGATACTAATCAGGCAACATTGCCACCGTTGAGTCTGGGTATCCCGTCCGAAGTGGCGCTGACGCGTCCGGATATCCGCGCCGCTGAAGCACACCTGCATGCCGCTACCGCCAGGATTGGTGTCGCACAGGCGGAGCTCTACCCGAGTATTACGCTGGGGGCACGGATTGGTTTTGACTCCTACAGTGAAAGTAACTTTGCCGAATGGGGGAGCCGTACCTGGTCAGTGGGTCCGAGCCTGAACCTGCCTTTGTTTGACCGTGGGAGACGTAAGGCGACGGTGGTATTACGTGAAACCGATCAGCAGCAGGCTGCTGTTGATTTCCACAAAACCGTGCTGAAAGCCTGGCAGGAAATTGATGATGCACTCAGCCGTTACGCTGCTGCGCAACAAAAACTGGTTGAGCAGGAACAGCGCGAGAAGAGTGCAGGAGAGGCACAATCTCTTATTCAGGCCCGTTATGACGGAGGGCTGACCAGCTTTATCAACGTGCTCGACAGCCAGCGAAGCTACATCCAGGCGCGGCAGTCGCTGGCAATGAGTCAGCGGGATGTGAAAACTGCATGGGCCGCAGTGAACCGCGCCGTGGGCAACTACCCGCGCTAGAAAATGAAAGAGGATACGGTGAAACAATTTTTGATGAAGCATAATCTGGCGTTATTCAGTCTGGTGGCGACCTGCGTTCTGATTTATACGCTGGCAAACTGGCAGGCCATGCCCGTTACGCAACGAATGCTGGGGTTATTTGTCTTTGGTATTACCTTACATTTGTGGGAAGAAGGCCGGTTCCCGGGTGGTTTTACCGAAATGATTGCTGAGAAGCTGAATTTTAAAGCTGACGACATCCATTTCGGGCAAATCATCACATCCTGCTATGTGGTGTTTATCGTTTTCGTCCCGCTGTTTTTCTCGCATGTATTGTTCCTGGCAATCGCACCGATGTTGCTTGGCCTGCTGGAACCCGTTGCGCATTTGCTGGCAATATGCATGTCATCAACGCGCTATTATTCCCCGGGACTGGTCACCGCCGTTGTGGTGCTGATGCCGATCTCGCTGTACACGCTGCACTATATAGCAACCCATATGGAGACGCATTTCTCCACCTGGCTGATGGCCTTTCTATACATGTTAGTCGGGTTGTTAATAGCCCAGCGACTCGTCATCTCTGCAAGCGGGATGAAGTACAGTGAGTTTTTAAAGAATGTCAGACGTCGCTTATTCGCAAAATGACTGAATTTTTAAACTGCCAAGTTTAGTAAGGCCATAATCAGTGGTTAGAACAGTGGCCAACTTCCGCTGTTCGCTCAAAGCTGCCTGTCAAAGTGGTCAAGCTCTACCACAGCTCAGAGGTACAAAAAACCACCTTAACGTACAATATTTCCCGTTTCCCAAACGGACCCCTACCAGGCAACCCTGTCTGGATTTGACTCTCTGAATCAGGGACTGTCCACCCTGGAACATTACCGCAGTACCCCCTCCGGAACCGTTAGGATCAATGTCAGCCAGCACATCATTGATAAAGTTCTGCTACCCAGGCTTGCCGTGTTTCAGCAGCGCTACCCGGATATCCGTCTGGAGCTCATCACAGAAAGCCGGTTTGTGGATATCATTGATAAGCGGTTTGATGCCGGGATTCGTCTCGGGCCGGATGTCGGGGAGGGAATGGTCGCCGTGCGGATCACCTCCGGCATGGAAATGGCGGTGGTTGGCACACCTGATCATTTTCGGCGCTATGGTTTTCCGCACATCCCGGACGATCTGGTGACACACCCCTGTATCGCGTATCAGTTTGCCGACGGTAGCCTTTATCAGTGGGAGCTTAACCTGGACAACAAAAAAGTCACCCACCGGCCACAGGGACAGTGGGTATTTTCTGACAGCTACATGGAAGCTGAAGCGGCCAGGCGGGGGCTGGGGCTGGCCTATGTTCCTGAAGAGTTGGTCACCGACGACCTTACCAGTGGAAAATTAATCAGGGTTTTACAGCCTTACAGCATCTCTCTTGAAGGGTTATACCTGTATTACCCTCATCGCGACGTGTCTCCAGCTCTCAGGGTGGTTATTGATGTGCTGAAAATCTGACAGGCTCCGGAAAGCACTGGAAACGGTTCGTTTAACGTGAGTTTTCGTTCCACTGAGCGTCAGCCCCCTAAAACTCCATCCTGATGACCGGAGGACGTTAAAACAGTAGGCTGCACACTTGGCAACCAGTGAACGATTCTAGCCAGACTGGTAAAAATGCCACAGGGCTGAGCTTTGGTCGCTGTCGCTGGCGTCAGCAACTGCATTTAATGATTGCCCTGAGCCATCTGACTGAAGGTCTGTCTGTACAGAGCGTTACCGGTATACTGGGTTATGATTCGGTAAGTGCGTTTATTAGCATGTTCAGAAAAGCGCAGGGGAAATTACCGACGCAATATTTTTCGTTCCTAAACTAATGCAACACGACATAAACCGGATTTTTACAAAGAACGCCAGCGTCCGTTTTTCGCTCAACACTGCCTGTCAACCTAGTCCCCATACCACAGCTCAGGTGTACAAAAAACAACCTTAACGTACAATAATTTTCGATATCCAAACTGACCCCTTATTTAACACTAACGCACCGTACCTCTGCAGTAGCCGAGGCCTGGAATACGCCATTAACGAAAGGAATTCTGATGACCCGAACTGACTAATTTATAAATTTCGGCGCCTTCACTCTGTGGAGACGCTGGATAAACTTTATGAACACCTCTACTATACCGTTGATGTGTCTGAACAGTACGCCATGACGCAGGCTTGGGATCACCGTAAGGCGGAGCTGGCCGCTGGCAAACTGTTTGATCGTGTGCCTGCTCATGTCTGGCGGTACGTAGACTAACGCACGGACGCTGTCCTGCCGGGACATCCCTCAGCGCCGGCATTATGGAACTCTCTGATGATAAATACTGTCCTGAGCTCTGTCGCCCAGGCGGGCGTGGCTGCGTTTACGATTTATATGGTAAAACCAAAGCTCATTATCCTCTGGGATGCTGGCATGACGCCCGACTTGTCGCCAGCGGGTTGGATCTGCCTAATTAACATCGTACTCGTCGCTGCCATCATCGTACTGGTCAATATCCTGCCCGCGTTTATTCTGGTCTGCTACGTACTTTGCAATACGGTAGAGACTGTCACAAAAAACATAAAGGTACTGTTGCGAACCTCAGCCTCGCTGCCCCTCGGGCGCTGAAGCAGACCTGAATTAAGCCGCTTCGCCGGCGACGCTTTTCCTCCCAACGGTCAGCCTCTGACTCACAGGTTAATCATGAAGCTACTGACAAAAATTCAGGCGGCAGCTCTGCTGTGCGCCGCGTCCTGCCCCGCGTTCGCCGACGGCGTGGACTACCAGACCATTAGTGATGCCGCCAGTAAGACCGGCGATCTTTCCCATCAGGCGCTGGTAATGATATTCGGCGACGTGGTTATCCGTATAGCACTGGAGACAGCGTCTGGAAGCCGTTGCAGGGGGGCAGTTAATGCATCGGGATAATCAGTCCGTTATTCTCACCGCGTTGGGCAAAAAGCTGTTGCGTTCGACCGCAGAGCTCTTGCTGATGGCTACGATAAAGCTAACCTATTCAGCTGGCTTACAGTCCGCTGTGAGCGAAAAATGGACCTTTCGCTCATATTAACTCAAGTTACTATTACATTAGCCATAACATCCCACTCATGCACCGGGCTTTAAAGCCTGTCTTTCGCAAAAACGCTATCAAGACAGAAGCGTGATACAGTAAGCAGCGGTCTTTCCTGACGCGAATTTCACTGTCACATTTACCGTCCCGACCTCTCCGGTCAGGTTTCGGGATTTTTTTCAGCCAGCCGGCAAAACGTCCGGCTGGCTGCCGGTAAAAGGCAGCAAAAAACCCGCCATCTTTCGTAGCGGGCTGAACAACAAATCACGTTCATAATCTACTGCACCGTGCCGAAACCAGCAGGGATCAGCACCATGTCAGCCTGGAAAGAAAATTACCGTTGCGCAAGCGTCCTCAATTTAACATGAGAGTTCGGCCACGAACTTACGCCTCCGGCGGCAAATGGTGGATGACCACGACCCCGGAGTTCATCTCTATGCGCGGGTAGTGCTCTCGCATCCCTTTCAACAGTACGGCATCGGGCCAGTCTGCAGTTTTTCCAGGCCTGCCTGCCACCGCAGAAAGCGGCATTTTTTCGACGTGCGTGACCCACACCATGACCGCGTCAGAGGCATCCCGCACGTTCACGTAAAGCACAGGGCCCGGCACAATTTCACGCTCCCGCCACCGGATGGTATGAAGCTTTCTGCCTGCACGAATGTCCGGCAGCAAACGCGGTACAATTTCAAGATTCTGCAAGGGATTACCTCCGGCGAAAAATGGCTCCCGCTGCGGGAGCCAGAAGCACAGATAGCGGCAGTATCAGTTTATGCCCCCTGTGGTGAGGCACATTATATTTATCGGCCTCGTCTGCGGGCACATAAGCGCAGCCGGCATCATTTTTCTTCGTACCTGCCAAGATTAACATAAGAGTTCTGTTGGACAGGGCATGAAAAAACCCGCCGGGGCGGGTTTGGAGCAACGCCTTTCAGACATCCTTGCGGCCAGAAGGGCCTCTTTTGCTGATCTGGCCGCCCTTTCTGCCTGCTTCAATGGCCCGTTCAGGACTGTTCCTGAAATTTCCTCCGCTTGCCTGACCGCCTTTCCGTCCGGCTTCTGCCGCCCGCTCCGGATTTTCGGCAAAGTTGCCGGCACCACCACGGCGTACTGACATAACACCTCCAGCTTGAGTTAAGTTTCATCCCCTAAAGCTTAGTAAAGATAGTTCTGCTGGCAGATTTTTGACGCTAAATTGTGACTCCGTCAAAAAAAACGGCACCATAGCGACTTAAGAAATCAGTTTTTAGCGTGCAGAATCCCCTGGTGAGGGCTGTATGCTTACCGGCTTTGCAAAGTAAACATTCATTCAAATACCGCCTCCCCGGATACAAAAAAAACCCGCCATCTTGCGCGGGGTGAATCAGGGGAGTGATCAAAAAGTATTTGCTGTGAACGGAACCAGCATGAACCGTCACCTCTTAAGCCTGGTAAAAAATGGTCCACCGTGCAAGCGAAGCCGGAGGCGGCAGTCGGCCTTTCCGCGCCGGACGCTGCCGCCCTGGCGTATTTAACATAACAGTGCTGTTAAGCATGCGGCTGTAGGCTAAGCGCTTATCTTAAAGATGTATCTGATAAATACCTTTTGTGCTCCTTCCCTGCCGGAGCGACAGTTTTAACGTATCCTGTAGGCTTCGCCTGCCGTACGGGCAGAGCTTTCACAGCAAGCAGGTCACGCATGTACAGAAACGAAGACGAAAGGCTGTCTGACACAGTAATGGGCGAAGCCGTCATTGAGCTGCTCAATGAGAGGGCACCTATCACTAACGCCCGGCTGCTTGTGAAGCTGCAGACCTTCCTGCTCGCAGCAGAGGAAACGTGGCGGGAGGCAGCGATACGCAGCGCTATCAGAGACGTCCAGGCGGCAGTTCTGGATGTCGGCAGCAGAGCAGGTGCACAGCCGCCCCCCCTGCACTGAGCGCGGCCAACCGGCCAGGCATTCCTATTTAACATAAGAGTTCGGCCACGCACCGGACCTGCGCAGCCTCAGAGCTTTCAGGGCTGCGCGTTCTGGTAGAGATCCCAGCGGTTGCCGTAGATGTCCTCAAACACCACCACCCTCCCGTACTCCTCCTGCCGCGGCTCCTGGCAGAAGTGAACGCCCTTTTCCTTCATGGCGTTGTAGTCGCGCCAGAAGTCGTCGGTCTGCAAGAACAGGAATACCCGTCCGCCACACTGGTTCCCGATAAAGCCTTCCTGCCGCTCGTTTGAAGCGCGGGCCAAGAGAAGATTACAGTCGCTTTCCGGGTTCGGCGTCACCACAACCCAGCGCTTGCCAGGCTGCGGCGTGTCCTCAACCAAGGTAAAGCCAAGCTTGTCGGTGTAGTACTCAATCGCACGATCGTAGTCGTCGACCACGATCGCCACATATCCCATGCATCGCTTTTGCGTTCTCATTTCTGCTCCGTCAGGTTTCAGGCACAGTGGCCCGGACACTCTCTTTTAACAGAACAGTGCGTTTTTAGTGTATTTATAATGTATGCGCACGTTTTTGATGGTGAATCGGAGCAAAAAAGAGTATTACTGAGATTCACAGTTGGTAATCTTTGCTCTGGTTATTATCGGAGAAAAATATGAAGCTGAATCCTGAAAAATATAAAAGAAATATTGCTCTATTATGTCCTGTCTGCGGAAACTCAGAGATGGAACATGCTGAAGATTCTGAGATGGTAAAATGTACGGACTGCGGCAAAGAATTAACGAAAGATGATTTAATTCAGGAAAATGGATCAAGTATTGATGCTCATGTTAATGAGATAAAAAAGGAGTTATCGAGAGATATACATAAACAGTTTAACGATATATTTAAAAAAGCATTCAAGTGATTGAAAACATAAGAGTATAACAATGTCGACAAGTGATCTTATCGCTTTTGGTGCGCTTGCAGTATCAATCTATACTGTCGTTTCATCCGAATTTAAATCAAGGAAAAGTGATAAAGAACAGCGGGTTATAAAAGATGAGCAAGACAGGTTGCGTAAGCTTATCCTGGAAAAAGAAACAAAGTTTTCCATTAATGAAATGAAGGCAGAGCTTGGTGCGAGAATAGTTAATCCATCCAATAATAGATACAGGTTAAAAATCTACAATAGAGGTAAGGTAGAGGCAAAAAACATAGGTATTCATTTTCCCGATAACGACGGTAATGAATACCTGATAATGTCTGAAGTAAAAGATAAATTTCCGTATGAGTTATTACGCCCTCAACAGGCAGTGGAGATGATCGCATCAATAAGTTTTGAGAGCAAAACGAAGTATCGCATTAAACTCACATGGGATGATGATTACCAGAAAGGTAATGAAGCCGAGTTTTACCTCTCAATATAGCTTATTTAAAGCTTGATTTCATATCAATCGACGTTCAGTAAAAAGCAATACTATAGCTATTGAAGATGAACTCCTAAACATACCTGATGACTCCGGCATGTCTGCATGGCTTCCAGTGATTACGGTTCTTCACGGATTAGTTCATGCAGAGGTTGGATACGTCCGCTTCTGGCACAGAGCGGACTGATACGCAGGCCAATGTCCGCTATGAGCGAACAGCAGACGTTTCACTGATAAAGTCTGCAAGACCCTAACTTTTATGCAGGAAAGGAGAGTAGTAGTAAACGGGTCATTGGGTATGACCCGCTGAATTCTATCGCGGATGTGCGCTGTTCAGGATAATCGACGTAATGATGCCTGTAGTTGCGGCGATCAACACGTAGTTACCGTCAACGTACGCCCAGTGCTGACCTTCTGGGGGAGGTGGAAGGCCTTTATCATGCCAGTCACTTACACGGTAATCACCGCCCCTGTAATCTTCGGGAACAGGTTTACCCCGCTCAAAGTCATGCCCCTTATAAGCGAAGTGTCGTGGCATATCTGGCCCCCCCCTCTGCTCCTGAGGAACAGGTTCCTGACCGTGTGGACCGCCCGGCCCTACAGCCAGAAGAGGTGCACTAAAAAAAGTACCCGATGTTGCCAGCATCAATACTAAAGGCAGTGTTCTTGAACTTCTCATCATTTGACCCTTTTCTGAAACTCTATTTTATTATGGTCTGATGCAACGTTTCTGCCTGACGCGATACGGATTACTCCCCAACATTTTCTGATTATTTACATTCTTGTCGGAAAATATTCACAAAGACCCGACGTCTTAGGGGGTAATAACGGTTTGACTCGCTCTTTAACAATTGATGTCGTGCAAATTAAGAAATGTCCGCTTCTGGCACAAAGCGGACATTCAGTTAGGCCAACTAACCGCTCCTCGAAGCGCACTAAAACCCTGAGCAATGCATAGTCAGCCCCTGAATGCCGCTTTAGCGGCATGGAGGCGCCAGATGTCGCTGAGGGTAACTTTGATGCTAAACGGCGCCGTACGCCCGGCGCAGCCGGTTACAGGTGTATATATTCTGATACCCATATCCTTCCCTGCAAAGCCTAAACCAACTGTCAGCAATAAATAAGGTCAGGTAATCCCTTTTAACCCCGGTGAGCGGGCTTCACGGCGCTTGCGACGTGAAGAGCGTGATTTCCGGGGCCTTAGCGGGAGCAGCTTGCTGCTGACGCTTAGGGGGGTGTGCATCAAAACTTTCAGCGACAGGCTCGGAACTTAACACGGTAGCTGCTAAGCCAGACCCGCTAAAAGCGATGTAAAGCCTCTATGCGCCGTCGGAGTGGTCTCGCCAAGGCGTAGCCGCAGTCGGGGCGTATCTCCGCGTTAGCGGACCGTCAGGGCCGCTTACGGGCGTGTTCTCCGATACTGAAGCTATAAGACTTACAGCGCCGCCAGTTTCTAGTTACATCATTCATTTTTTAAAAAACGACTCCATCCCGGCCTTCGGCCGGGCGGGGGCGGCTGATCAGGGGGGGGCAACCGGGCTTCAGGTCCGGTGCCGGGGTGTTGCCGGAGAGGGGCGCAGAGGGAACAGGTCGGCTTAGCAAAGTAAATGCACGTTTATGTATGGTGTAACTAAAAGTTAAGTACCAGCGTTTTTTTTTTACACAGAATTATGGAAATATCGTAAATCCCGAATGATAACCACACCGGTCAGAATGCGATATATTCGCCTTCAATAATTCGATGATGATTACTATCTCAAGAAGATCCATGATAACCGGACACTATCCCCGACCTCTGAGGGAAATTTAACTCGACTTTATGTGCTCAGGGCCATCGCACATTTGGCACTTAAGAAAAGGGGCAGGCCCTGTTTACTGCCAACGGCAATTGCGCAAGGTCCTTATTTCCAGGGATGATTTTCCCTCCCTTTCGACCGGCTTAAAGCCTCATTCAGGTTTTTTGTCACATTACCAGTACTAGACCCTGCCCGCCTCGCTTTATCTTCAGGATCATGACCCTCGCCACCGTGTACCGGATGTGGCGTGGCTCAGCATTCTTATAATTATCTGCCTGCGCTTCGGTACAGTTGTTGCAGTTGGTTATTCAGTCGACAAAGTATTTCCTGGTGTGTCCTGAACACTATAAAAATGGCAGTAAACCGGAACTGATGACCCCGGATACGTCATGCACAACCTTTTTCAGGACTCCTGTAGTCTGCCCGCTGCCAGCCCCTGTTTTACTTGCTCTGGCTTGTGCTGCTTTTTTACGTACTTCTTCAAGAAGGGCTTTCGGTGAGAAACCGCTGGCTTGTGTTTGTTTAAAACTTTTAATTGATTCATCCCAACGCTCGTCGTGCTCACGAGCGATGCGTTTCATGTACTCTGGATTATGGACAGGAGCATCTTTCTGGCTGGTGCCCGGTTGGCGGCGGGTTGCCTGACCTGTAGCGAAAGCCCGACGTCTCAGCTGAGTGTCGAATTGTTTGTTCCGGGCTGCACGTTCAGCCCGTTCGGCTTCCTGCGTCCGTGCATAGTCACTCGACTTTGTCACAGCGCGTTCATGTTGTGCGTCTTTCAGGCTTTTAACGTTTTTACCCTCAAAATTTTTCTCAGCGGTAGCTGGTAAGTTTTTTGAATTCTTATTTTCAAAACATACTAATTCTTGTCGATCATTTTGATCGGGGAAGGCCGGTATTTTTGATCGGGGGGTATTCGGGCCGGAAAAAAAAGCCCGCAGGCTGTGCAGAAATTTGGCAAAGAGGGTGCGGGCCTTTGAGATGGCCTCTTTCGCCGCTGTGTCAAGGGTTTTGCACAGGATGGCAGCAGCCGTCAAGAACTGAGCAGTGAACTGGTATTCTGTGGGAAGCTGGCCGCGTCCTTTTTCCGACTTATCGAAAATGAGGCATTCAGTGAGAATGTTGGCCTCTACCGCTTTCCTGAGGTTGCGGCGAATGGTGGCTTCCTGTGTGCCGCACAGCTCAGCCATGCGCTTGCGAGACATGGTGATTTTGTAAGCTGACGTGCTGGCTGCAACTTGGCAGACCTGTGACAAAATCACGCGGGCTGAGCGGGGAAGGTTTTCATTGTCGATCATCTCCACGGCGCGCCGCAGTCCGAAGCTATTGAGTTGCCCGTTTTTCTTGAATGAAGCGCTTTTGCGCTGCGTGTTCATACACGATGTCATGCTAATCCCTATATCGGGGCTTTGTACAAAAATGGATTATCTGAGCGAAATGAAGGGAAACGGTTCAGGTCTTCACAGACGAAACCCTTAAACGACGTCTTTTTCGTGAATCGTAACCCGCAATGCTCATTTTATTTGGACAGAGTGTAAACGGATTTCAGCATGCCAGGCAAGTCATAAAATACTAACAAAAATGAAGAAGCATTGGACCGGATACTCCGGCCCTGCCTTAATCCGAGGCAAGACAAATAATGATTCTCAATTCTGAAATCCTGATATTGTGAAAGAAACTGAATGAAAGAACAGTGCCTGAAACTGACGGCAGATTACTGCCACAGCCGCACGCCTCTGCTGGATTAGTCAGTAAGCCGATGTGCATGTGCACTAGGATGCTCACGCGGGCATGAAAAGTGATCACAATAATGATCACAAAACTAAAACTGATCACAGGCGCGATCAATACCTGCAACACCCAATGAAATTATTAATCAATAAAATCATTATCTTATATAGTTATTATCTTAGGGCAAATGACGCAGGGCACCTGCTGCACGAAAATTTACAGAAGGTGTGCTGATCAGTGATCAATAAAGTGATCACTGCATGTCTCTATTAACCGGATATCGATATCTTTAAAGCAAAACGACCCGGAGATAAACTATGCTGCTTCCTTACTTCAGAGCATTGTTTTTAAGCCGATCAGCTTAAAGAGCATGCACAGACAGCTATCGGGAAAATCGTCTCTGTTACCGTTGCTGCCATTTTTAAAGAAACCGTCCGGCCTTACTCTAAGCAGCAAGCTCTAACAATTTTAAAGTGAGAAAACAGTTTGTTGCGAAAAAAGTTGATCAGGCTGATATTTTATAAGCAAAGCCGCACGATTGAATAACTAACCAAAAAAAATATATATTTATTCATCTTTTTTGAGGGTGGTGCTAGGCGCTGCAGGGCTCTCCATCAAAGCTTTTTTGACAGCAAGCTTATCCCGACGTTTTTGTGCTGCTTTTCTCCACTGCTCACGCCTCGTTTCCTGTTCCGTCTGCATACGTGCTTTTTTCATTTCCTCCCGCTTCTGCTCTACCTCTTCAATCAGGTAGACGTAGGCATACGGATAAATGCTCAGCGGCAAAGGTTTAACATGATCGTAAACTGAGGGACGCACAATTTTTTTTGTTGCTCCAAACTGGAAGCCATAGCGCAAAGTGCGCTCGTCGAAAAACAAACCGCTGGCGGTAGCGCGGACCATCACTTTCGGATTATCCAGAGTGGCGTAATTGCAAACAAGATCGGTGTAGCCAAAGCGGCGTATACGCAGCTGCAATTTTGGCGCCAATGCTTCGATAAGAGTTAATTCTTCACGCAACCTGTTAATATCTAAACCAGCATTTTCAGAAACCGAAGCCCGGTTTATCATCGTCTGAATGTCGCCCAGTATATCCTCACGATTAATCTTTCCGGTGTTAGTGGCGGGAAGCTCATAGCAACGAACACTGATAGCACCAGTAATATATTTGGGGCCCGGTTCATACAGGGATACTGGAATGCCCAGTTCCGGAAAATTACGTAAATTAAGTGCATACTCTTCCCAGCGCTCACACCGGGACCGCCAGTAGTCAACACGATTTTTAGGCACAACCACCACCGGCCGGAATCTATGTCCGTCAGCATTAGTCGTAAAGGCAGAGGCGACTGCCATTGCCTCCGTCAAAAAACTATAGCGGAAATTAATAAACTCCTGATAAAGCTGCTCTCCTTTCTCATAGTCGATCATCGTTTCACTCCCAAGTTGTGGACAAATGCTCTTGCCTTAAATCGGAGGTAAATTAGTATATTTTGAACATTAAATCGAGAAAAGAGTATCGGGTCTATGCGGCTGTACTGCTGCCCTGCAGAGCCGGACAGGTGCTAGATTTTAGGATCCACAAACTCTCCGGGAAGAAGTTAAGACATCGACGCAAGCTCTAATAATGCTGAGTGCGGTGATATAGTGACACCCTGAATTTCGCCACCTGAACACAGGTGATATGTACACCTCAGAACGAACAGGGTCTTCAATGAAAAAGAATTATTACTGGTGAGTTTAAAGGTGAGTCCGCCTGACCCGCTCCTGGTTGATTGAGACATCAAAATTTAAGTGATACCTAAAAACAACTGCGAACTTCCACTTCTCGCTGATAGCGGACGGTGACCTGCGCGTCTGTCCGCTTTGCGGCAACGTTTAAAAAACTCGTCATCAAGTCGCGTCAGGTAGAAGGTTCGCGGTCTGACGGTTTCATCCACAATACAGTCTGAACTGTGAGAGTTAGCGATAGAGCGCATTCTGAGATACACCTCGCTGACTGTCGAACTGTATTGGGGATAGCGCTTCCTGAGCGCATCCGTCACCTCTTTGGCGCTGGCCGGTTTGCCATGCTCGATGAGGAACTGCGAAATCTCCCACGACGTTAATCTCTTATGTTCGGCTGCCAATGGCCACCCCTTACAAAAGATACTAATCGGGAACTAAATTTTATTTTTGCTGCGTATGAAAATCAATCAACCGGCGTGACAGATAAGAATAAGGCGCAGTTAAGCGCCTTAATACTGATATCGTTTGGAAAACTTCACTGATTGCTCTGGAATTAATCTAAGCCGCTTAGCCTGAATTCACTGCCCGGCGGTAATAAGCGCAGGATAAATAGCCTCCGGGCCTGACCTGTCACAGTCAGACTTGGCACAAATAGTAAGTCATACGATACTAATTTTGCAAATCAGCGCCACCCGTGTGCGGATAGTCACCCGTTTAGCGGTTATTTTTTTAAATGCCTGAGTACGGCAGCTACCTGTTCCGGAGAATACTCGCCAGTCGCCGCGCTGACCGTCATTTCCACCAGCGTTTCGGATGGGTTAATGCCGATACCGGCCCGACGCAGCGACATCAGGCAGCAATACAGCGCCGTGCGCTTGTTACCGTCATTAAATATATGTCCTCTGGCAATGGCGACAAGGTACATGGCCGCCACCTCAAAAGGATCGTTCATCCCTTCATATTCAATGCGGTTAATGATGCGGGTAGCGATGGCTTCTGCCCGACCGGCATCAGCCATCCCTTTTACACCCGCCAGGCGGGACAAAATATCATCATGTATGCGGATGATTTCCGCAGCGGTAAGCAGGCTCATCGGTCAGTCAGCACGCGAATACTGTCACCGTGTGTTGACCAGATGGCCTCGAAATCTGCGTCATAGCGGGCCTCTTTCAGCCGCTCAAATTCTGCCTGGCTGATAATCACGGCGTTCTGCTGACCGCGACGTGTTACCGTGACCGGCTCGCCGTTAATAGCTTCTTCCAGTACAGATGCCAGATTATTCCGCGCTTCGCTGTAAGTGTATTCACGCATAACTTCCTCACTTGTACAAGTTTACCGTGTTTTATTGTACAATTGACTCAGCCGTGGTTCTACCTTCGGGAATTAAAAAGCCCGCTTATGGCGGGTCGGTAAGTGCTCATTTATGGCGCTGGCTTATAAAAATATCCTCGCTGGTAGATGGCGCGCATTTGCCAGGTTAAGAAGGCCAGCACCCCCAGCGAAGGGACTCCCATTAAAAACCATTGCCAGAAGTCAGCCCTGAGCGCAGCGAAAAGACCCACCAGCTACGCGGCTTCATATCTGCATCCATAGCGGAGCCTCGAAACGGCCGCGCCGGTGGGTTCTCAGGGCGAACCAGGTAACAAGACCAAGCGAGCCGCCAAACAGCACAGCCAGCAGCAGCCAGGGAAGCGGATACTTTGTGATAGCAGAAAGGTAATCCGGGTTTCGCTTGTCTTCTAGCTGATTAAGCAGGACGTTAGCCTTTTCGTTGCCCCTTATGAGGCTCAGTGCCGCTGCGTCACCATATTTGATCCTCAGACTAATGAAACCCTCTTTTGCACTGTCGAATGCCACTTGAGGAAAATCTGCCGGAAGAGTCTCTTTATACCTAGGAATACGCACTGTAGCAGCAGCCTCAGAATATTCTCTTTCTGTTGGCCCCATTATGGTTTTTCCATCATCTAGAGTAATAATTTCTCGCTCTTTATTGTCCAAACCATGCACGACCTCTGCTCCATGCGCGCCCATGTAGTATTCATAAAGATTGTTTGACCAGTGCTGGCCGAACATGAAGATTGCAACCACCAGCGCCACCCATACCCCCCAGCACAGCGCCCTGAATCCAAGCACCTTACTCTGTTGCCCGGCCAGCTGGACTAGACCGAGCGCGGTCTGCTTCAGATCCTCCCGCTCCGCCCGGTGCGCCCCTTCTGAGAACTGGCGCGCCAGTAGGTCGATATAGATAGCCTTTGCCGCTTCCCGATCGCCGACCGACAGGGCACCAGCTTTTGCCCAAAGGTCATGCCTGATCACGCCATCGCGCTCGACTTCCCTTACTGCCTGCCCGTAAAACTTCTCATGAACGTTCTTCACGCCTTTCCCTGCCTGCCATTGCTGTATGGTTATAGTGCCACCATATTACTATATGAATAGTTTGGCTTTTTTCTGAAACAGCAACCCACCAGCATCGGTACGGAATAAGCTGCCCGCGCCAATGGCACGCCGCTGGGAAACCGCTAAAATATTAAGGTAATCCCCTGAAATCTGGAGTAATTGATGGCTTTTCAAAACCCGGCGCAAAACTACAGTGAGCACCGGCTGAATCTGGGTGATATGGTCTATCTGTCCCCGCACTCCACATACCTTCCCGCAGCGCGAGCGATTACCCGACGCGGGGATCGTCAAAGGCTCGCTGCTGGCTGTTGATCGCGCCCTGACGCCGCAGCACGGGAATATCATCATCATCAGTGTTGACGACGAACTGGTGATGCGTCGGCTGTTGCTGCTGCCCTCTCCTGCGCTTCAGGAACTGAATGGCGACGGCACGCTGACGCCGGTAGCCCTTGACCAGGACATGCCGGCCTGGGGTGTCGTGTCGTATGCTGTGACCGATCTGGCCGGGCTGGGGTTTAATCACGGGCCGCAGAAATAAAAAAAACCCGCGTGTGGCGGGCTTATCGGGTTGGGCTTAATACAGCTGCGTCACGCGACAGTCATAAATGCGCGCCAGCTTTTCGAGCGTCGCCCTTTGTGGCTTCGCCCTTTTCTCCATATTTGCCACGCCTGCCTGGGTAATACCCAGCGCTTCGGCGACATACTCTTGCAAGTGGCCGCGATGTAAGCACCATGCGACATACAACGGCACTTTCTGTTCGAGACGAATATCAACCACCGCGCCGGGGATCGTCTCGTCGTCGTTATTGTCAGCCTCATAGGGTACAGGCTCGAAAAACTCTGCCAGTTCGCTTTCAGCCGCCAGCTTTCGGCGTTGCTCTTTGTCGTCTGTCAATTTCTCATCTCAGCTCTGATGTGCCCACCAGCGACGCCAGCGGGATATTGAACATGTTATGCAGGTTGCGGATCATGGGCAGCGTCAGTGCACGCTTATTGTTCAGCACCTCATAGACACGGTTCTGACGGCCAATCGCTGGCACCAGGTCTTTTGCCGTCAGCCCCATCTGCTCCATGCGGAATTTAATCGCCTCTACCGGATCGGGCGCTTCAATCGGGTAGTGTTCCTGCTCATATTTTTCAATAAGCAGGATCATGACCTCCAGGAAGTCACCGGCCTCTGTCCCCGGCTCTGGCTCGTTGTCGAACAGCGGGGATACGGCGGCCAGAGCCGCCTCATAATCTGCTTCGTTGTGAATCGGTTTGATTTTGTAGGTCATCACATATCCACCGTGTTTGCGTCTGTCTTGTCGTATCCAGCGTGCGTGCCAACAAATTTGATGTAGACCGCCTGAAACCTGTAAGCCACTGCCACAATCAGGCGGTAGTGGTTGCCCTTAATATCAAACACCACCCGATTGTTACTCAGAAAATCTGCTGTTCTGTACTTGTCCTTGATGTCCTGTGGCGTTTTCCATTGGGCCTTACTGACTTCATCCACCCACGCTCTCAGGGGCTGCTCCGCCTGATTATGTGTCTCCCAGAATCGTTTGAGAGTTGCGGTCGAGATAATTCGCAATGCTTTTCCTTGATGTCCCAAAGTGGGACTAATATAGCAGTCCCGTTGTGGGACATCAAGAGTTTAGCCGGACTTTTATTTTTATGCATACTGTATGGATAAACAGTTATAAACGGAAAAGCTGTCATGTTTTCCCTTGCGGACGCCAACAACTTTTACGCATCTTGCGAAACCATTTTTCGCCCCGACCTCCGGGGGAAGCCCATCGTCTGCGTTTCGAACAACGACGGATGTGTAATCGCCCGTAGCGCTGAGGCTAAAGCGCTGGGCATCAAGATGGGCGATCCGCTATTCAAGAATGAGCGCTATTTCCGTGAGCGTGGCGTGATCGTCTTCAGCTCTAACTATGCCCTCTAGTAAGTTAAGTGGAATGCAACATCAGGCTGTGTAAGATTTGAGCAGTCATTTTGACTTCAAAGGTGAAAGCTATGATCACCAGTCTACTATGCACATACGCTATTTTGTTATCTGAACGATGGCTGAAAGTACTGTCTGATCTCGGCAGGTCAAGGGCAACTGAATCGCCACGGGTTTAACAGACACCTCAGAGTCATTTAAAATGGCTTAAAGAGAGGTGCATATGAGCAGTAAGCGTTATCCTGAAGAGTTTAAAATTGAAGCCGTCAAGCAGGTTGTTGATCGTGGCCATTCTGTTTCCAGTGTCGCAACACGTCTCGATATCACTACCCACAGTCTTTATGTCTGGATAAAGAAGTACGGGCCGGACTCTTCCACCAACAAAGAACAGTCAGATGCTCAGGCCGGGATCCGCCGACTCCAGAAGGAGCTGAAGCGGGTTACTAACGAACGGGACATATTAAAAAAAGCCGCGGCGTACTTCGCAAAGCTGTCCGACTGAGGTACGCCTTTATCCGTGACAACTCCTGTTGTTGGCCTGTTCGTCTGCTCTGTCGGGTGCTGAATGTTCATCCGAGTGGGTTTTACGCCTGGCTTCAGCAGCCGCATTCACCACGGCATCAGGCGGATCTCAGACTGACAGGACAAATCAAACAGTTCTGGCTGGAGTCCGGTTGCGTTTATGGCTATCGCAAGATCCATCTCGACTTGCGAGATAGCGGGCAACAATGTGGGATTAACCGGGTCTGGCGGCTGATGAAGCGTGCCGGGATAAAGGCTCAGGTCGGGTATCGAAGCCCACGAGCGCGTAAAGGTGAAGCCAGTATCGTGACACCTAACAGACTCCAGCGGCAGTTCAACCCGGAAGCACCGGATGAACGTTGGGTAACGGACATAACTTACATTCGAACCCATGAAGGCTGGCTGTATCTGGCCGTAGTTGTTGATCTGTTCTCGCGCAAAGTTATCGGCTGGTCAATGCAACCCCGGATGACAAAAGACATTGTCCTGAATGCGCTTCTGATGGCCATATGGCGACGTAATCCCCAAAATCAGGTACTGGTTCATTCTGATCAAGGGAGTCAGTACACAAGCCATGAGTGGCAGTCGTTCCTGAAATCACGCGATCTGGAAGGCAGCATGAGTCGTCGCGGTAACTGCCACGACAACGCGGTTGCGGAAAGCTTTTTCCAGCTACTGAAACGCGAACGGATAAAGAAAAAGATCTACGGAGCGCGGGAAGAAGCCCGCAGCGATATTTTTGATTACATCGAAATGTTTTATAACAGTAAGCGTCGGCATGGTTCGAGCAATCAGATGCCACCGACGGAATATGAAAATCAATATTATCAACGGCTCGGAAGTGTCTAGATTATCCGTGGCGATTCAGAACCACTGAAAATGACCACTCCGGCCAGCCCGCTTAACCAGCCTGACTTCAGACCTGAAGGGTTTTACTTACCATATTTTTTGCCACAACAGACCTCTTTCAGTTCATATAACGTTTTAATAAATTTGACATCCCCCATGCTAAGTTCCAGCATTCATTACAATCAAATAATTGTCATAGATACAATTTATGAAAGCGCGATACAAAGTCATCGTGGATGAGTTCGCATCCGCTATCCGGGCCGGCACGCTTCTGCCGGGCACACGTCTGCCTACTCACAGAGCGCTGTCGGCTGAGAAACACGTGTCTCTTGCAACGGCTACCCGCGTTTACGCTGAGCTAAAAGCCATGGGTCTTGTGAGCGGAGAAACTGGAAGAGGGACCTTCGTCAGGGATATTTCTCTGCCTGCGGGGCTGGGGTTAGATCAGCATGCAGTGGCGTCAGATGTGCTCGACCTGAACTTTAACTATCCTTCCCTGCCGGATCAGTCAGAACGGTTACGCGACGCAATGCGACAGCTGTCCACATCAGGCGATCTGGCTTCCCTGATGCGATACCAGCCCCATGCGGGCAGACAAAGCGACAGAGAGACAATCGCGACATGGCTTCATGGCACCGGCCTGAATACTTCAGCCGATGATGTTTTAATCGTTAATGGCGCTCAGCACGGTCTTAGCGTTGCCGTGATGGGGCTGCTGAAACCCGGCGATGTAGTGGCTGTTGACGCGCTGACCTATCCCGGCTTCAAAGCTTTGGCCTGTCTGTACCACCTTGAACTTGTGGCGATACCCGCCAGTGCCAGCGGACCGGATCTGACTGCACTCAGGCATATCTGCCAGCGCAGGCGCCTCCGTGCGGTTTATACGATGCCGACGCTGCATAACCCGCTTGGCTGGGTTATGAATAATGCCCAGCGCAGGGAGCTGGCCCTTATTGCCAGAACATTCGGTCTGCTCATCATAGAGGATGCGGCCTATGCTTTTCTTATCCGATATCCCCCACCGCCGCTTGCCACTTATGCGCCCGAAAGAACGGTTTACGTAACCGGTTTTGCCAAGAGCATTGCCACAGGCCTGCGTGTAGGTGCCGTAGTATGCCCCGCTGGCATGCGTATCGCCCTGGAGCGGGCCATCAGGGCAACGACCTGGAATACCCCCTCTCTTATGGTTTCGATTGTCTGCGGCTGGATTAAAAATGACACCATAAAGCGCTTTGAGTCGCTGAAAAGACGCGACGCCCGCCAGCGTCAGGCGCTGGCCCGCAAAATACTTACGAATTGTGAATGGGTAAGCCATGCAAACTCTTACTTTATCTGGTTACTGCTACCTCAGGAGGTAAGGGCTGACAGACTTGTCCACCGGTTGATGCAGCAAAGTATCTCCGTTTCCACAGCAGAACCGTTCAGCACCTCAGATAACGTACCGCATGCTATTCGCCTCGCTCTTGGCTCAGTCACAATGACCCAGTTGAGCGAGGCACTTACTACGATTAAAGAGGCTATTGAGTATGAAAAAGATTTCTGAACGAGAGTCCGCTATCGCTCATAGCGGACCTTCAGCTCAGTCTGCATGTCCGCTTTGTGCCAGAAGCGGACCTTAATGCTTTTATCTGCCTCAGCAGTGATTATTCTGTAAAAGGCAGATCTGCCGGTTTACTTAATTCATGGCCTTCACGCTTAGTGAGCCTTGCCACGCTGGCATCAAATCCACGTCATATAAAACAGATCGTTTATCCGCACTCTACGGCGACGCCAGTGCAAATACCACCGCCGGTAAGTGTGGACAGTCTGGCTGGCCAGCGCCGTTTCTGCCTCGCAGATAAGTTTTTCCTGCAATTCAGCATGGTACATCATTGCCTGAGCAGTACGTTCTGATTCTGCAGAATGATGTTAGGCTGACCTGACAAAATGAGAATCTCAACATGGGCATTGTCCGTTTGTTTTATTGCGGCTGGCGCTAAATCGCGCTTATTGATTTTCTATTCCACATAAACCACTCAATGAGCACGCGAGTAATGTCCTGCATCGAGGAGATGGTGCCGCGTCTGGAGGTGTATTCGATTGACGAAGGGTTCTGTGACTGCACGGGTATGGAAATGGCTATGCCGTACGAGGACTTTGGCCGCATGATCCGGTCGCACGTCAGGGCCTGCACAGGTCTGACCGTCGGCGTCGGGCTTGGGCCAACGAAGACCCTGGCGAAGTCGGCACAGTGGGCCGGAAAGGAATGGCCCCAGTTTGGCGGGGTGCTGGCGCTCACGCCGGGGGATCCGAGGCGGACCGAAACGCTGCTGTCGCGTCAGCCCGTGGGTGAACTCTGGGACGTGGGGTCCCGGCTTGAAAAACGCCTGCAGCTGCTCGGCGTGACAACGGTGCTCGATCTGGCACGCACCTCCCCTTCTTTCATCTGTAAGAATTTCGGTGTGGTACTGGAGCGAACGGTACGCGAGCTTAACGGCGAATCCTGCATCCCGATGGAGGATTCGCCCCCGCCCAAACAGCAGATTGTCGTGAGCCGCACGCAGCTTCGACGAGCGCATCACGGAATATGACGCGATGCGCCAGTCCGTCTGCGCATATGCTGAACGTGTGGCGGAAAAACTTCGTGAGGATCGGCAGTTCTGTCACCACATCTCCGTTTTTATCCGCACCTCCCCTTCCGACACCGGGCAGCCTGGCTACGACGGCGTTCGTGAAATTGCGCGTGGGCACGCAGGACACGCGCAACATCATCGAGGCAGCGGTGAAATCCCTGGACGCGATCTGGCGCCCGGGTTTTCGCTATGCGAAAGCTGGCATCATGCTGAGCGAGCTGCGTCCGAACGGTGTCGCGCTACTCAACCTGTTCGACGATGAGGTGCCGCGCGCCGGCAGTGACGTTCTGATGAGCCTGATGGATTCAATGAATCCGCTCCGGGCGCTACAGCATTGGATTCGCGGGTAAAGGTATCGATCCGGACTGGAAGATGAAGCGGGAGCTACTTTCCCCTGCTTGGACTACAAGCTGGGGTGATATACCGATAGCCAGAGTTTGATGAATATTTATGTGAGTTAACAAGAGGCTAAATTAACAAATTAACAAATTAACAAATTAACAAGATATTATCTTGACAAAAAAAGGCTTACAAGTTTAGCTATGTCAGATGTAATAAGTTAATAAGATGCCATCTTAATATTTTGAGTGGTAAATAGGGACTGTGTTTCGCATTAATAGAACTGATTGTCCTTATGCAGGTGTCAGGTTGTTACAGTAGTCCCTTCATCACAGGAGCTATATCTTGAGAAAAGGGAGCAGAAGCTGCTCCAGCACTATGACCTGCGTACCAAAAAAAGCGCTGCGTCCGGATTTACACAATCACAGCCAAATTAATAACATAATAAATTAATATGCTACTAAACAGTTACAAATCAATAATTTAAATCAATAAAATTATCTTGTTAAGATAAAATATTGATATTATCATAAGGAGATAACTTATTAACTAGCGAGGTTGTTATGATCATCGTTCTGGGTAGCCAGAAAGGCGGTGTAGGTAAAAGCACTCTGGCGGTTTCGATTGCTGCCTGTCTGAAATCAAACGGTAAATCGGTCATTATTGTCGATGCCGATGACCAAAAGTCGGTGCTCACCTGGTATAACAACCGACCTGAATCTTTACCCCACATTCCAGTGACAGGCGCGACAGGTAACATCAAGGCAATGCTTAAGGAGCATGCAAAATCCTATGATTATGTCATTGCCGACTGCGCAGGACGAGACAGTGCAGAAATGCGCAGCGGTTTAATGTCAGCAGATGTCTTTATATCTCCGCTGCGACCCTCACAGATGGATTTGGACGTTGTGCCTCATACTTGTGAAGTTTTTACCGCAGCCAAAGATTTCAATGAAAATGTTAAAGGGTATCTGGTTCTGAACATGGCTCCGACCAACATGTTTGTGAACGAATCCCATCAGGCTGCAGAAGTGCTTGCTGACTATCCACAGATGCAACTGGCCCAGTCGCGTATCTGCGATCGTAAAGCTCACAGGGATGCTTGGGCAGAATCTTTGACAATATTCGAAACCCAGAATGACAAAGCTCGCGAAGAAGTAGCAGCCCTGGTTAAAGAGGTGATCCTGTGAGAAACCGAGCAAATACTCCACCAAAAGATGAAAATGCTTTTATCAATGGCGGCACGGCTGGCCTGAATGCCGTGTCGGAGAAAGTCAGCACAGTTAAAACTAAGGCTAAGCCGGTAAGTATTTCTTTCGCAGACACAAACCTGAAATCGATTGATAACTGCATCCGTGATGAAATGAACAATACAGGTCATCGTGTTAATCGTTCAGATGTGGTTCGGGCAGCAGTTATGGCCTTCGAAAAGCTCAACCAGAATGAGCGATCTGAACTCATTCAAAAGGCAAAACTACAGTAACTATTGTAAAACACATTATCTCACTATCTTATTAAGATAGTGAGATAATTTTATCATCATTCTTGTCTCATTCTGACCAGTCAATATGTATGTCGATACCTATGCATCAACCTATTACAATATATTGAAATATAACAAATATTTAAAGCAGTTATTTTAGTTCACACTAATCATTGTGATGCTTGAAAATTTGGTATATCCAAAACAGGAACATAATTAATTGTTAAACTAACAACTTATTAAGTTACTATGTTATTTGATGGGTACGGATTCGTTCAGACATGGAGAAAGGAGAGCAAAGTGCGCTGAAGGTACTCCCATTGTGGCCAGGTTTAACCATAAATGGCACTCATCTGCCGGACAGCCCGAAACAACAAACGTTATTTCACAGTCATTATTTCAGCAAGACAGGTTGTGTAGCGCGGAGACAGCATTTCACGTTTCATCTGCCAGGCATTATCTGTGCCCTGACCTGCGAACCAGACTTTACCCAGTCCGGACCTGTTTATCTGATCCTCAGCAGACATCAGCGCATCGGCATTAGCGCGCGGCAGCTGCTGGCTGAACATATCAAGTTGGGCCACGCCCAACTGATAAAAATCTCCCAGGGTGACGCCGGCTTTTGCATACCTGTATCCATCCCACCATATACGTTTGAGGGCCTGCAGAGCAAAGCTGATAATATCCCGAGTATCACTAGTAGTGATATTCGCAAGTCATCGCTGCTGCATTGGCATACTGAGGCTCGTTTCCGTATCGGCCGGTTGCGACCGAGACAGTGATGTGTCGGCATTTGGAGCTTTGCTCACGCAATTTCTCTGCCGCGCGAGTGGCATACGTGACAACAGCCTGCTGCAGCTCGGCAATGGTTGTCACGCGCTGCCCGAAACTTCGGCTTACCACTATCTGTTGTTTTGCTGGCGGCGCGTCTTCTAGCGCCAGACAGGATTTGCCGTTAAGCTCGCGCACTGTCCGCTCGACTATTACGTCAAAACTTTTGCGAATGACGCTGGTATTACTGTCAGCCAGCTGCAATGCCGTACTGATATTCATTGCATGCAGCCGTTTGCTGAGTCTGCTACCTATGCCCCATACATTATCCACGCTGACCAGCGCCAGTAACTTGCGCTGCCGGTCAGGGCTGGAGAGATCAACGATGCCATTCGTCCGGATCCATTTTTTAGCAGCAAAATTTGCCAGCTTGGCAAGCGTTTTGGATGGGCCAAATCCTACGCCAATAGTTAGCCCGATTTCTTTCTTTACCCGTTCACGGATCTGCCGCCCGAATTCTTCAAGCGGCACATACGCGGCTATGCCGCTGACATCCAGAAAGCTTTCATCTATCGAGTAAATTTCTTGGCCTGGTGCCATTTCACCCAGGATAGCCATCATTCTGGCGGACATGTCGCCATTGTAGTGGCATAGTGAATTTGGCCACCTGAATAGAGGTGATATGCTCACCTCAGAACAACACAGGTGCTCCAATGAAAAGAAGAAATTTTAGTCCTGCATTCAAACGCGAATCAGCCCAGTTGGTTGTCGATCAAAACTACACCGTCTCTGATGCCGCTAAGGCTATGGATGTAGGTCTTTCCACGATGACGAAATGGGTCAAACAACTGCGTGATGAGCGTCAGGGCAAAACGCCAAAAGCCTCCCCGATAACGCCGGAACAAATCGAAATACGTGAACTCAGGAAGAAGATGCAACGTATTGAAATGGAAAACGAAATATTAAAAAAGGCTACCGCGATCTTGATGTCAGACTCCCTGAACAGTTCTCGATAATCGTGAAACTCAGGGCGCGTTATCCTGTGTCCACACTCTGCCATGTGTTCGAGGTTCATCGCAGCAGCTACAAATACTGGAAAAACCGTCCTGAAAAGCCAGACGGCAGACGGGCTGTATTACGCAGTCAGGTACTTGAGCTGCATGGCATCAGCCACGGTTCGGCCGGAGCAAGAAGCATCGCCACAATGGCAACCCAGAGAGGCTACCCGATGGGGCGCTGGCTTGCTGGCAGGCTCATGAAAGAGCTGGGACTGGTGAGTTGCCAGCAGCCAACTCACCGGTATAAGCGTGGCGGTCATGAGCACGTTGCTATCCCGAATCATCTTGAGCGACAGTTCGCCGTAACGGAGCCCAACCAGGTGTGGTGCGATGATGTGACCTATATCTGGACAGGTAAACGCTGGGCGTACCTCGCCGTTGTTCTCGACCTGTTCGCAAGAAAACCAGTGGGCTGGGCAATGTCGTTCTCGCCGGACAGCAGACTCACCATGAAAGCGCTGGAAATGGCATGGGAAACTCGCGGTAAGCCCGTCGGGGTGATGTTCCACAGCGACCAGGGTAGTCATTATACAAGCAGGCAGTTCCGGCAGTTAATGTGGCGATACAGGATCAGACAGAGTATGAGCCGGCGCGGAAACTGCTGGGATAACAGCCCGATGGAACGCTTCTTCAGAAGCCTGAAGAACGAATGGGTGCCGGTGACGGGTTACGTAAGCTTCAGCGATGCAGCTCACGCCATAACGGACTATATCGTTGGATATTACAGTGCACTAAGACCGCACGACTATAATGGTGGGTTACCACCAAATGAATCGGAAAACCGATACTGGAAAAACTCTAACGCGGTGGCCAGTTTTTGTTGACCACTACACCATACAGAGCGTAGTCAGAGCTAAAGATATGGACGCCATTCTCCCGAAAGTAGCGTTCATTTTTGAAAAGTGGGGCACCCATTTTAATACCCATGCGCTTGGCTTCAGCAGAACGGGCAATCACGCAGCCATCATTGTTTGACACTACGCATATGGGTTTACCTCGTAAATCGGGTCGAAACACCGTTTCGCAGGACGCATAGAAATTGTTGACGTCGGCCAGTGCGAACATTTTAAATCTCCGGCTGAATGTTGCTCATTACAGCTTATACACGCCATAGCTTATCTGAATCATTCACGCGGCGGATGATTAAACCCCAGTCCTGCGATATCGGTAAGTGCATAGGCTACAACGCCCCAGACAGGCAGTTCCTGACTTTCATCGAGCAGAGTAATGGTTTCATCACCTCTTAGCTCTTGCAGCGCCGGTACGGGGTTTATAAGAAGCCTGCGAAGCACAAGCTCTCCTTCAACCTCGGCAACAATGATGTGTCGATGTTGAGGGATGAGCGCGCGATCGATGGCCAGAACTGAGCCCTGCATAATTCCTGCATCAGGATAACTGCTGTCGCTACGTACAAGGAACGTAGAATGAGGAGATAGTGTGACCAGATCGCCCAGAGTGAGCCGCTGTTCTGCAAAGTTGTGTGCGGGGTTCTGAAAAGCCATTTCAGCTCCAATATCCTTAAAATTAAGTGATTTAGAAAATTGTTATCCACATATCCAGTAGATAGATCAATTCTTTTAGATCATATAGAGATCAAGTAAAGATCCATAAAGATCACCGCCTCAGTAACCTGATGATAGGTAAATAAAAAAGAGCACTTCAGGCGGTCACTTTCATAAGTATAGCGGTTACTTTCATAATAAAAGCGTTTACTTTCATAAATTAGGCTGTTACTTTCATAATCTGAAGGCGGTTACTTTCATAAATCTGGATGTTATTTGCTCACTTGGTGTGGATAAATGGAAAAAACACAGGAAAACAGCGAGATAGACAGTCCTTTTTGCATCATTAAAAAAGAGTCAAACACAAGTTATGAACTAACGCCAAACAGCAACAAGTCTGTTCAGCCTGTCGCGTTACTTCGCCTCAGCGTCTTCACACCTGTCGCACCCAAAGAAAAGGGTAAACGCGACTTCCTGATCGATGCTTCTGAAGAACTATCAAGTCTGGAAGTGGCAAGACAGGAAGGTTACACCGACATTAAAATTCAGGGGGCAAAACTAAGCATGTCCACGGATTTTAAAACTTGGATCGGAGTGATTTCTGCCTTTTCCAAGTACGGCTATAGCAGCGAGAAAATTACACTTCCTTTCTCTGAATTTGCACGAATGTGCGGTCTCAAACCCACAGACATTAACGGAAGAGCCAGGGCACGCCTGCATGATTCACTGTTCAATCTGTCCAGCGTAACCCTTTCATTTCGTGGTAAAAACTCTAAAAAATCGCTTGTTACTCATCTCGTTCAACGAGCAGTGCTGAATCATGAAACCGACCAGGTTGAAATTGTTGGTGACAGTAGTTTGTGGGAGCTGTATCGCTACGATCATAAGGTGTTGCTCGGCTTAAAAGCGCTTTCAGAACTGGCGAGGAAGGAAGCAGCGCAATCGCTCTATGTGTACCTGGAAAGTATGCCCGCTGGTCCTTTGTATATCTCAATGAAACGCTTTCGTGAACGCCTTGCTCTTGAATCGCAGATAAAGGATCAGAATGCCATTATCAGGCGCGCCCTGGCTGACCTGGTCAGGATTGGTTATCTCGATGTCACTGAGTATAAAAAAGGCAGGGAAATTATGTTTGTTATCAATAGCCGTTCGCCAAAACTTCAATCGATTGGACGAGCAGCCAAAAAATAGCGGTTACTTTCATAATAACATTTAGGGTGGTCACTTTCATAACGACTGCTCCGCAGGGTAGGGTGCTTTCATAAGGCTTGTTCGCAGAGTGGGGTACTTTCATAAAACAAGCACTGCAGAGTAGGGTCCTTTCATAAATCAGTGCCGGTAAAGTAGGGTGCTTTCATAAGACAGGCTCTACGGGACACAGTGTGTTCCACAAAAACCGCCCAAATGGTGTTTTGGATAGCGAAAAATTATGAAAGTGACCGCCTTTAATATCTGGCTTATGAAAGTAACCGCTGTACAAGGATGACAATGGCATTTCTTATGAAAGTGACCGCCTTTATGAAACTGACCGCTTAGTGACGACTTTCATGATCCTCACCAGCTCAGGGTATGAATCAACATAACTTGTATGGAGTGTTTAGTCGGAATGGAAACAGCTCATATCTACGTAACAGGCAGCGGTAACCCACGTACTCAACTTGGCTTCGCGCGCGTCCTGATCGAACAGGGCTCCCGGAAAACGCCGTTTATCTTTAACTACGAAGACACGACCTATAAGCGCAGCCAGATTCAGGGCATGATTGATGCTGTGCTGCAGCTTGATTGCCCGCATCATGTAGTATTCATCAGCGCCTCACCGCTGGCGCTGGAAAAGGCAGAAGCTGGTGAAGGGCCTAACCGGGATCTTATCTACGAGCTCTATCGCGTTCTGTCTGCAAAGGGCTGTACGCACGCATTTGATTTTCGAGTAGGGCAGGGACAAGAGATAAACAAACTGCTATCAGATCAGAACGTTTGATTTGATGCTCCCCGCTTCTTCCAGCTGTGCGTTCCCTGATTTTCTTTTGCCATATTAGGCTGGCAGCTCCATCAACTGTTCGATTGCGAAGATGAGCGCCGGCTCAGCTTCCTCTGTTTGATTAACCGGTTCCTTAAGCAAAAGCACGAGTTCGAGTTTAATCGTCTCGCAGCTGATTTCCTGGCCTTCCGCGGCTTTGCTCAGACAGATCATGCCGGTGAGCCTGCAGGCTTTCCAGTAAGTCGATTCGATTTCCTCATCTTCAGCGTTGTGCATCAGGAACTCTCCCACCTGGGTTAAGGGTTTATATTCGAAGCGCATGAAGGCGTAAGGTGAAGTTTCATATTGCTGAGAAGTTAAATGCCGCCGTACGCCCGGCGTTGCCGATTTCTGAGCTGCATAACCTGCTAGTCTATCCATTTCTCTGATTAGCCTGACCACACTTACAGCAATAACGAAGTTTATGTAACTCTTTCAACTCCGATGAGCGTGCTTTACAGCGCCTGCGTCGTGAAGGGCGTGTTTTCCGGGGCCTGTGCAGTGGCGGATTGCTGCTGCTTAGGTGATGTTACTCGTAGCTATCAGCGGTAAGCACGGAACTTAACACTGTTGTTGCCCGTGCGGTTTACACTGTCTGAACATGAATATTGCAAGAGAATGCCGTGAGCACTGCCGAAAATGAGTTTTACCTGTCCCAGCTTGATCGCCAGATCTTTAGTGCGGAGCAGAAAGCTGCGAATCTCAAGCTGGAGCGTCTTGTCGAAGAATATGCCCGTCTACATGGCAGCTATGCAAAAGGGCTGGCTGAGCTGGGCGAGTACCTGTTGCACCATGCGGATTACCTCCGGGCGAACCGTGAGTCGGCCCATGATTGCAGCTGGCTCGACCTGATGACTGAACTGAAGCGCCGCAGCGGATAAGTCATTATATCTTGCACTAGGAAGATCTGGTGGCCATTCAAAATTGCTCCAGACATTTAAGGCTGGCGAGCAGTGTGCAGTTGGCCCTATGTATGCCGCGTAGCGGCATGAAGACGCCAGCCGGTGCTACTATCACTCTGAAGCAGAACTGCGTCGGTAGCGCGGCGCAGCCGCTTCCTGACACCTATATCGCGTACCCGTCCCCACGGCCTGGCAGACGTCGTTGAAGCAGCGGTCATTCAGGCGCACTGAAGCCAGACGGGCGCAGACGAAAGAAAGCCCCCGTGGCACTACCCCCAATGCATGCCATTCTTGCAGGGCAAGACCTGTGAACGACTTAATGTCACATAAGATTCAGATTCCGCAAAAAAAGGGTTTCCATGGCGTCATGCCGACTGGAAGGCAGGAAACAGAAAAATTGGGCTGTTACAGGAAAAGACACAAAGTGAGTGAGAAGCAGGCATCTGCCTAAGAGGAACGTTCAGAATGCAGAAGGGAGAGCAAAAGCTCTCCCTTCATTACGACAGGATACACGTATGTATCACTGAAGGATTAGCCATGGCTCCTGTTTTCTGAATTATAATATAAGAAAATGGGTGATGCTGCCAACTTACTGATTTAGTGTATGATGGTGTTTTTGAGGTGCTCCAGTGGCTTCTGTTTCTATCAGCTGTCCCTCCTGTTCAGCT
>NZ_JBNPYB010000027.1:0-31614 GCF_050432985.1 Pantoea sp. AN62
TGGGGTCTCCCCATGCGAGAGTAGGGAACTGCCAGGCATCAAACGAGTGAAGAAGCCCCGCACGAAAGTGCGGGGCTTTTTTACGTCTGCAGATCGCTGAAATTTTCGCTGAGAACCTGAAATTCCCCCTGCAACACCCGTCTGATACGGTAAACTACGGCCAGATTAATCAGTTAAGGCCGTCAAATGTCCAGCCAACACCCCTCATTAAAAGCCGACAATACGCTTGGGCTTGCCATTCATACCCAACAACGCATTGTGGCGGAAACTCCAGCCGCTATCCTGGCTGCCTGGCAAGCAAGCCAGCATCAACAAACGCCGTTTATGGTGTTAGGTGAGGGCAGCAACGTGCTGTTCCTGGAGGATTTCGCCGGCACGGTGGTACTGAACCGTATCAAAGGAATCGGGATCCGGGATGAGTTCGAGTACTGGAAACTGCACGTTGGGGCAGGTGAGAACTGGCATCAATTGGTGAAAAGTACGCTGGAAAAGGGCATTACCGGCCTGGAAAATCTGGCGTTAATCCCTGGCATGGTCGGTTCTGCGCCGATCCAGAATATCGGCGCCTATGGCGTTGAATTAAAAGACGTATGCGAATATGTCGATGTGCTCAATTTGCACACCGGTCAGACGGAGCGGCTCGATCGCGACGCCTGCGAGTTCGGCTACCGCGACAGTATATTTAAACACCGCTACCAGTCTGGCTACGTGATTGTGGCCGTAGGGATGATTCTGCCAAAACAATGGCGACCGATCCTGACCTACGGCGATCTAAAAACGCTTAATCCCGTCACCGCAAATGCCTGGGATGTTTATCAAGCAGTTTGTGAGATGCGTCAGAGCAAGTTACCCGACCCCAAAATCACCGGTAATGTGGGCAGCTTTTTCAAAAACCCGGTGATCAGCCAGGCGCAGGCCAGCCTGCTGCTGGCTCGCTTTCCGTCGATGCCAAATTATCCACTGGCGAGCGGCGAAACCAAACTGGCTGCAGGGTGGCTTATTGACCAATGCGCGTTAAAGGGCTTTCGTATGGGTGGCGCAGCTGTGCATCAGCAGCAGGCCCTGGTGTTGATCAATGCTGATGATGCGACCCCTGACGACATTGTGGCGCTGGCCCGAACCGTACGTACCCGGGTGGGTGAAAAATTTGATGTCTGGCTTGAGCCTGAAGTCCGGTTCATTCAGGCACAGGGTGAATGCAATGCTGTTGAGGTGATCGCATGAAGGACCATAATGTCCCGCTGAAACTGGTCGATATTTTGTCTGATGGCGAGTTTCATTCTGGCGAGCAGTTAGGTGAAACCCTCGGTATGAGCCGGGCAGCCATCAATAAGCATATTCAGACGCTAAAAAGCTGGGGCCTCGACGTTTATACCGTAACCGGGAAAGGCTACAGCCTGTCCGCGCCCATCCAGTTGCTGGATGAACAGGCGATTCTGTCACGGGTTAAGCAGGGCAATGTTTCAGTCATTCCGGTTATTGATTCGACCAATCAGTATTTGCTGGAGCGGATGCATGAGCTGCAATCGGGGGCTGCCTGTATTGCTGAATATCAGCAGGCGGGTCGCGGACGCCGTGGTCGGCAATGGTTCTCACCGTTTGGTGCCAATCTCTATATGTCGATGTACTGGCGTCTGGATCAGGGGCCTGCAGCCGCTATGGGGCTTAGCCTGGTGATTGGTATTATCATGGCTGAAACATTGCACGCGCTAGGGGCCACGGATGTACGGGTAAAATGGCCCAACGATATATACCTCAACGATCGCAAACTGGCGGGTATTCTGGTCGAACTTACCGGTAAAACCGGCGATGCTGCGCATATTGTGATGGGGGCCGGGATTAACCTGGCGATGCGTTCAGCGGATGCGTCCCAGATCAATCAGGGCTGGATCAACCTGCAGGAAGCAGGCGTAACGGTTAACCGTAATGAACTGGCCGCCAGCCTGATTAACAGCCTGCGTGACGCACTGCCGATGTTTGAGCAGGAAGGACTAGCGCCGTTTGTTACGCGCTGGGCAGCACTCGATAATTTTATTAATCGACCGGTTAAGCTGCTTATTGGCGAACGTGAGGTGCATGGCATTGCCCGGGGAGTGGATAGCCAGGGCGGGCTGTTATTAGAGCAGGATGGCGAAATAAAATCGTGGGTTGGCGGAGAAATATCACTTCGGCCAGTCTGAATATAAAAAGGCCTGCACGAACGCAGGCCTTTTTCATTGAACCGTTTATTTACGCAGTCGGACCTTGTCGACCGCATGATTACCACTCTTAGTCATAATCAGGCTGGCTCTTTCGCGCGTTGGCAGAATGTTTTCCTGCAAATTCAGCCAGTTAATCTCTTTCCACAAGTTGCCTGCTATTTCAATCGCTTCCGCTTCAGAGAGCTGGGCATAATGATGGAAATAAGAATCAGGATTGGTAAACGCACCCTGACGGAATTTCAGGAAGCGATTGATATACCATCTCTGCAACAGATCTTCTGCCGCATCGACATAAATAGAGAAATCGACAAAATCGGAAACGAAGACATGATGGGGATCGTGTGGATAATCCATCCCACTCTGTAATACGTTAAGCCCTTCCAGAATCACAATATCAGGTTGCTGAATAACCTTGTCGCCATCCGGGATGACATCGTAAATCAGATGCGAATAAACCGGTGCGGTCACCTGACTGGCACCGGACTTGAGATCGGAGACAAACTTCACCAGTCGGTGCATATCATAAGACTGCGGGAAGCCTTTTTTCTTCATCAGGCCCCGTTCTTTCAGCACGGCATTGGGATGAAGAAAACCATCCGTAGTGATCAGCTCAACTTTACGATGCTCAGGCCAGCGGCTCAGCAGCGCCTGTAACACGCGTGCAGTGGTGCTTTTTCCCACCGCGACGCTGCCGGCGATGCTGATAATGTAGGGGATCTTTTGCCCGTTAGTCCCGAGGAACTGCTCCAGCACCGCCTGACGACGTACATTCGAGCTGATATAAAAATTGAGCAGACGTGAAAGCGGCAGATAAATCTCTGCGACTTCTTCCAGCGAGAGGTCTTCATTGATCCCCTCCAGCTGGGCGATCTCCTCTTCTGACAGCGTCATAGGGACAGAATCGCGTAATGCAGCCCACTGTTCACGAGTGAACTGCAAATAAGGCGTCGTCAAGGGTGTCGTTTTATCCATAAGCATGCATCTGACCGCAAATTCGTTACATTCAGGAGATTGTCACCCGGATAGGGTAAGACAACATGGTAAATATGAATCGCGGATCACGAGTTTATCATTGAGAACAATGGGCTGGAGGGTATCACCAGTAAGGCTTTTAACAGAAGTAAAAAGATAAATGTGCACTCGCTTTCGTCGGCAGGCCCACAAACTTACGTCGGGCAGCCCATAAAATAGTGCAATCCTGTTAAAGGCTGACCCGCATTACGTCATAACTTTGCGCTGTGCTATTGCTACTCACGCTGAGTATAGCGTGACAATGCTGATTCGCCCGATGAGGCCTGTAACCGCATCTGTCGCCACGCTGACGCAACAGCCTGGCACTGAGTGCAAGGTGGCGCAGATGAATCATCAGGCGGTGATACGCCAGAACAGGACAGCATACCGCCTATGAGCGCGTAGAGGAGGCAATCAGGTTGGCAGGGTGGGTCTGACCCGCAGTCAGTCAGGTGCGCCCGATTTAGCCGCCGGATAAGTAAAGGCGCAGGGGCAGGCTAAAAAAGCAGCACTTAATCTCCTGGCCGCAAAATAAATTTATTGCTGCAGCGCGCTGACCGGCAAAAAAGGGGGAGCGATCAGCCAGTCACAGGCGTCCGCAGACTGGCTGCCATCCAGTAAAACGCCAGTGAATTGCACAATAATTCTGCATAAAAACGCTAAATTGCGATGATTTGCACAAATAGTAAGCGATAGCGCAATTTAAGCGATTTTTTTGTTGCATCCTGAAGCCGACCTTCCTAGAATGCGCGTCACTTGATGCCGGCTTAGCTCAGTTGGTAGAGCAACTGACTTGTAATCAGTAGGTCACCAGTTCGATTCCGGTAGCCGGCACCATCAAGTAGGTGGGATTCCCGAGCGGCCAAAGGGAGCAGACTGTAAATCTGCCGTCACAGACTTCGAAGGTTCGAATCCTTCTCCCACCACCATCTCAATCTCACGGTTGAGACCAGATAAACAACCTGTTTATCTGTCAGGTGAGTCACTTCTTCTCACCCTGAATTCAGGCTGGGCATTAGCGCAGTCAAAGTCGGTCAGCTTCGCTGACAGGCTGTGAATAATAGGGGAACATCCTCTGTTACTCACAAGCTACAGAAAGAACAGGTAGCCGAGTTCCAGGATGCGGGCATCGTATAATGGCTATTACCTCAGCCTTCCAAGCTGATGATGCGGGTTCGATTCCCGCTGCCCGCTCCAGATGTGCTGATATGGCTCAGTTGGTAGAGCGCACCCTTGGTAAGGGTGAGGTCCCCAGTTCGACTCTGGGTATCAGCACCACTTCCTTTATCTCCCTCCTGATTTTCTCTCTGTAACTTCCTTGCAGTCAGGCATTGCCTGGTTAATGTGATGATATCTTTGATATATCCGTGTCTTAGAGGGACAAGCGATGGCTAAAGAGCAATTTCAACGTAACAAACTGCACGTAAACGTGGGCACCATCGGTCACGTTGACCACGGTAAAACCACCCTGACTGCAGCTATCACCACCGTTCTGGCAAAAACTAACGGCGGCCAGGCGCGTGCATTCGATCAGATCGACAGCACGCCTGAAGAAAAAGCGCGTGGTATCACCATCAACACCGCACACGTTGAGTATGAGACGGCTTCCCGTCACTACGCTCACGTTGACTGCCCAGGCCACGCCGACTATGTGAAAAACATGATCACCGGTGCTGCGCAGATGGACGGCGCGATCCTGGTTGTTGCTGCGACTGATGGCCCAATGCCACAGACCCGTGAGCACATCCTGCTGGGTCGTCAGGTTGGCGTTCCTTACATCATCGTGTTCCTGAACAAGTGCGACATGGTTGATGATGAAGAACTGCTGGAGCTGGTTGAGATGGAAGTGCGTGACCTGCTGTCACAGTACGATTTCCCAGGCGACGACACCCCAATCGTTCGTGGTTCTGCGCTGAAAGCGCTGGAAGGCGAGCCAGAGTGGGAAGCGAAGATTGTTGAACTGGCTGAACACCTGGATAACTACATCCCGGATCCAGTCCGTGCGATCGACATGCCGTTCCTGCTGCCAATCGAAGACGTATTCTCAATCTCTGGCCGTGGTACTGTTGTTACCGGTCGTGTTGAGCGCGGCATCGTTAAAGTCGGCGACGAAGTTGAAATCGTGGGTATCAAAGATACTGCGAAATCAACCTGTACCGGTGTTGAGATGTTCCGTAAGCTGCTGGACCAGGGTCAGGCAGGCGAGAACTGTGGTGTTCTGCTGCGCGGTATCAAGCGTGAAGACATCCAGCGTGGTCAGGTTCTGGCTAAGCCAGGCACCATCAAGCCACACACCCAGTTCGAGTCAGAAGTTTACGTTCTGTCTAAAGACGAAGGTGGCCGCCATACTCCGTTCTTCAAAGGCTACCGTCCTCAGTTCTACTTCCGTACTACTGACGTAACGGGCTCAGTTGAGCTGCCAGAAGGCGTTGAGATGGTAATGCCAGGCGACAACATCAAAATGGTTGTTACCCTGATCCACCCAATCGCGATGGACGAAGGTCTGCGCTTCGCAATCCGCGAAGGCGGCCGTACCGTTGGTGCGGGTGTTGTTGCTAAAGTTATCGCTTAATTATCGATAACGTTTGACGCAATGCACACGAAAAGGGCATCATTTGATGCCCTTTTTGCACGCTGCTTCATAGAACCTGGCTCATCAGTGATTTTCGATCATAATCATTGCTGAGACAGGCTCTGTTATGCGGCGTAGGATACCGAGTTACGCCCCAAAAGCTCATTCGGTTTGGATGCCTCGCACTGCGGGGCAGAATAGTTTCTGAATTATTGTGGCAGGTTGGTTTATGAGTGCGAATACCGAAGCTCAAGGGAGCGGGCGCGGCCTGGAAGCGGTAAAGTGGGTAGTAGTGGTGTTACTACTGCTCGCAGCGATCGTAGGTAACTACCTCTATCGTGATGTGACACTGCCTCTGCGCGCGTTAGCTGTAGTTGTGCTGATTGCAGCGGCCGGCGGCATTGCGCTTTTAACGACCAAAGGCAAAGCGACCGTGGCTTTTGCTCGTGAAGCAAGAACCGAAATGCGTAAGGTTATCTGGCCAACCCGCCAGGAAACGCTGCACACCACGTTAATCGTTGCCGCGGTTACCGCCGTGATGTCACTGATTTTGTGGGGGCTGGATGGTATTCTGGTCCGTCTGGTATCGTTTATCACTGGCCTGAGGTTCTGAGATGTCTGAAGCTCCAAAGAAACGCTGGTACGTCGTACAGGCGTTTTCCGGTTTTGAAGGCCGCGTAGCACAGTCGCTGCGCGAGCACATCAAATTGCACAACATGGAAGAGCTGTTTGGCGACGTCATGGTTCCGACTGAAGAAGTCGTTGAGATTCGTGGCGGCCAGCGTCGTAAGAGCGAGCGCAAGTTTTTCCCGGGTTATGTCCTGGTCCAGATGGTCATGAATGACGCAAGCTGGCACCTGGTCCGCAGCGTTCCGCGCGTGATGGGTTTCATCGGCGGCACCTCTGACCGTCCAGCGCCTATCAGTGACAAAGAAGTCGACGCGATCATGAACCGTCTGCAGCAGGTTGGCGATAAGCCACGGCCGAAAACGCTGTTCGAGCCAGGTGAAATGGTTCGCGTTAATGACGGTCCGTTTGCTGACTTTAATGGCGTCGTTGAAGATGTGGATTACGAGAAGAGTCGTCTGACTGTCTCCGTTTCCATCTTTGGACGTGCAACACCGGTTGAACTCGACTTCGGTCAGGTGGAGAAAGGTTAACCTCTTTCCGCTCACAATTTAGCTGTTGCAGCAGGCGCGAAATTTAACTACAATTTCGCGCCTTTTGTTTTTATGCGCTGGCAACAGCGTGTGAATCGTTATCACGGGGAGCCTTTTCAGGCGCTATAACCCAATTGAGGAAATATCATGGCTAAGAAAGTCCAAGCCTACGTCAAGCTGCAGGTTGCAGCTGGTATGGCGAACCCAAGTCCACCGGTTGGTCCAGCACTGGGTCAGCAGGGTGTTAACATCATGGAATTCTGTAAAGCGTTCAACGCGAAGACCGAATCTCTGGAAAAAGGTCTGCCGACTCCTGTTGTTATCACTGTATACAGCGACCGCTCTTTTACCTTCATTACCAAAACGCCTCCGGCTGCCGTACTGCTGAAAAAAGCAGCGGGCATCAAGTCTGGTTCTGGTAAGCCGAATAAAGATAAAGTCGGTAAAGTGACTCGTGCTCAGGTACGTGAAATCGCAGAAACTAAAGCTGCGGACATGACTGGTTCTGACGTTGAAGCGATGACTCGCTCCATCGAAGGTACTGCTCGTTCCATGGGCCTGGTAGTAGAGGACTAAGAAATGGCTAAGCTGACCAAGCGCATGACCGTAATTCGCGACAAAGTTGACGCGACCAAGCAGTACGACATTGCTGAAGCGATCGCTCTGCTGAAAGAACTGGCTACCGCTAAGTTCGTAGAAAGCGTTGACGTTGCTGTAAACCTCGGCATCGATGCTCGTAAATCTGATCAGAACGTGCGCGGCGCGACCGTTCTGCCACACGGTACTGGTCGTTCAGTACGTGTTGCTGTCTTCGCCCAGGGCGCCAACGCTGAAGCTGCTAAAGCAGCAGGCGCTGAGCTGGTAGGTATGGAAGACCTGGCCGATCAGATCAAGAAAGGCGAAATGAACTTTGACGTTGTTATTGCTTCTCCGGATGCAATGCGCGTTGTTGGCCAGCTGGGCCAGGTTCTGGGTCCACGTGGCCTGATGCCAAACCCGAAAGTCGGTACTGTAACCCCTAACGTTGCTGAAGCAGTTAAGAATGCTAAAGCGGGTCAGGTTCGTTATCGTAACGACAAAAACGGCATCATCCACACTACCATCGGTAAAGTGGACTTCGACGCTGACAAACTGAAAGAAAACCTGGAGTCTCTGCTGGTTGCGCTGAAAAAAGCCAAACCATCTCAGGCGAAAGGCGTGTATATCAAGAAAGTTAGCCTTTCAACCACCATGGGCGCCGGCGTTGCCGTTGACCAGGCTGGTCTGAACGCAACAGCAAACTAATTGCTGCTTGAAACGGGCGAAAAATTCACCTAGAATCTTACGCCCGTTGTTCTGTTAATAGCAGAACCGATACCAGAGAGTCAGAACCGGTCGCTGCGTTTATCGCCTTCCCGCTTTGAACCCTGCTGCATCAAACAGAATTTAGGTTGGAGCCAGGCCTTATCCTGGCCTCCGTCCAAGACCGCAGGAGCAGCTTATCTTCGGATATTCCGCTTAATTCCCTGCGTAGACGGTGACAGAACCAAAAGAATTTTTTCTTAGCTGGATTCTGCTCACCGTGTTCGAGCGCTTATTTTCCTTCGGGTGAGTAAGTGAAGTGAGTTCCGGGGAAATCCTTCCCCGGTCAAATCCAGGAGCAAAAGCTAATGGCATTAAATCTTCAAGACAAACAAGCGATTGTTGCTGAAGTCAGCGAAGTAGCCAAAGGCGCGCTTTCAGCGGTTGTTGCGGATTCCCGTGGCGTTACCGTTGATAAAATGACCGAACTGCGTAAAGCAGGTCGTGAAGCTGGCGTTTACATGCGTGTTGTTCGTAACACCCTGCTGCGCCGCGTCGTTGAAGGTACTCAGTTTGAGTGCCTGAAAGACACGTTTGTTGGTCCGACCCTGATTGCATATTCTATGGAACACCCGGGCGCTGCTGCTCGTCTGTTCAAAGATTTCGCGAAAGCGAATGCAAAATTTGAGGTCAAAGCTGCAGCCTTTGAAGGTGAGCTGATCACGGCGGCTAATATTGACCGTCTGGCAACTCTGCCGACCTACGAAGAAGCACTGGCACGTCTGATGTCGACCATGAAAGAAGCCGCTGCTGGCAAACTGGTCCGCACTCTGGCTGCTGTACGCGATGCAAAAGAAGCGGCTTAAGGCCAGATTCTTTTTCTTCGTACTTGCTAACGTATAAACTTTTTCTGATTCTTAGGAACAATTGTCATGTCTATCACTAAAGACCAAATTCTGGAAGCTGTTGCAGCTATGTCCGTAATGGAAGTAGTTGAGCTGGTTTCTGCTATGGAAGAAAAATTCGGCGTTTCTGCTGCTGCCGCTGTAGCTGTTGCTGCTGGCCCAGCTGAAGCTGTTGAAGAAAAAACTGAATTCGACGTTATCCTGAAAGCTGTTGGCGCGAACAAAGTAGCAGTAATCAAAGCCGTACGTACTGCAACTGGTCTGGGCCTGAAAGAAGCCAAAGATCTGGTTGAAGCAACTGGCGTAATCAAAGAAGGCATCAGCAAAGATGACGCAGCTGCACTTGAAGCTGCTCTGAAAGAAGCTGGCGCTGAAGTTGAAGTTAAGTAAGACAACCTTCGGGTTGCAGTCTGAGTAGTTTCAGGCTGATGGCTGGTGACTTTTTGGTCACCAGCCTTTTTGCGCTCCAGGGCCTCAATGGGGTTTCACACTGTTTGTCCATTGTTGCTCTTCAATATCTTTCTCTATCGACGACTTAATATACCGCTTTCCTGTGCGGGTTCCCTGCCCTCGCAACAGCGATGAAATGATTTAAGCGTGATAGAAAGAGGTATTGCACTGCTGCCGCGCAGCCAGTGAATCAAACAAAATCGTGTTGCATGAACTGTCCTGTCAGGACGGACAGCGTGGGTCGACTTGTCAGCTAGCTGAGGAACCCTATGGTTTACTCCTATACCGAGAAAAAACGTATTCGTAAGGATTTTGGTAAACGTCCACAAGTTCTGGACATACCTTATCTCCTTTCCATCCAGCTTGACTCGTTCCAGAAGTTTATCGAGCAAGATCCAGAAGGTCAGTACGGACTGGAAGCTGCATTCCGTTCCGTCTTCCCTATCGCGAGCTACAGCGGCAACTCTGAGTTGCAGTATGTGAGCTATCGCTTAGGTGAACCTGTCTTTGACGTGAAAGAGTGTCAGATCCGTGGCGTGACCTATTCGGCACCGCTGCGCGTGAAACTGCGTCTGGTGATCTATGAGCGCGAAGCGCCAGAAGGCACCGTAAAAGACATTAAAGAGCAAGAAGTCTACATGGGCGAAATTCCGCTCATGACCGACAACGGTACCTTTGTTATCAATGGTACCGAGCGCGTTATCGTTTCTCAGCTGCACCGTAGTCCTGGCGTGTTCTTTGACAGCGATAAGGGTAAAACCCACTCTTCGGGTAAAGTGCTGTATAACGCACGTATCATCCCTTACCGTGGTTCATGGCTCGACTTTGAGTTTGACCCGAAAGATAACCTGTTCGTCCGTATTGACCGTCGTCGTAAGCTGCCGGCCAGTATCATTCTGCGCGCACTGCATTACACCACCGCTGAAATCCTCGATATCTTCTTCGAGAAAGTGGTGTTTGAAATCCGTGACAACAAGCTGCAGATGGAACTGGTGCCTGAGCGCCTGCGCGGTGAAACCGCGACCTTCGATATCGAAGCTAACGGCACCGTCTACGTCGAAAAAGCACGCCGTATTACTGCGCGCCATATCCGTCAGCTGGAAAAAGATGGCATTCAGCACATCGAAGTCCCGGTTGAATATATCGCGGGTAAAGTGGTCTCTAAAGATTATATCGATGAGAGCACCGGTGAGCTGATCATTGCTGCCAACATGGAGCTGTCGCTGGATCTGCTGGCTAAGCTGAGCCAGGCGGGTCATAAGCGCATCGAGACGCTGTTCACCAACGATCTGGACCACGGTCCTTATATCTCCGAGACCCTGCGTGTCGACCCAACCAGCGATCGCCTGAGCGCACTGGTTGAGATCTACCGCATGATGCGTCCTGGTGAGCCGCCAACGCGTGAAGCTGCAGAGAACCTGTTTGAGAACCTGTTCTTCTCTGAAGATCGTTACGATCTCTCTGCGGTTGGCCGCATGAAGTTCAACCGTTCATTGCTTCGTGATGAAATCGAAGGTTCAGGCATCCTGAGCAAAGAAGACATCATCGAAGTGATGAAGAAGCTGATCGACATCCGTAACGGTAAAGGCGAAGTGGACGATATCGACCACCTCGGTAACCGTCGTATTCGTTCAGTGGGTGAGATGGCTGAGAACCAGTTCCGTGTCGGTCTGGTACGTGTTGAGCGTGCGGTTAAAGAGCGTCTGTCACTGGGCGACCTCGATACCCTGATGCCACAGGACATGATCAACGCCAAGCCAATTTCGGCGGCGGTGAAAGAGTTCTTTGGTTCAAGCCAGCTGTCTCAGTTTATGGATCAGAACAACCCGCTGTCAGAGATTACGCACAAACGTCGTATCTCTGCTCTCGGCCCAGGTGGTCTGACCCGTGAACGTGCCGGCTTCGAAGTGCGTGACGTACACCCAACGCACTACGGTCGTGTCTGCCCAATCGAAACCCCTGAAGGTCCGAACATCGGCCTGATCAACTCCTTGTCTGTCTATGCGCAGACCAACGAGTACGGTTTCCTTGAAACACCTTATCGTCGCGTTATCGACGGTTTAGTGTCTGATGAGATTCACTACCTCTCCGCTATCGAAGAGGGTAACTACGTTATCGCTCAGGCTAACGCCTCTCTGGATGATAACGGTGCGTTTGTTGATGATCTGGTCACCTGCCGTAGCAAAGGCGAGTCGAGCCTGTTCAGTCGCGATCAGGTTGACTACATGGACGTCTCCACCCAACAGGTGGTTTCTGTCGGTGCATCACTGATCCCGTTCCTGGAACACGATGACGCCAACCGTGCCCTGATGGGTGCGAACATGCAACGTCAGGCCGTTCCGACTCTGCGTGCTGATAAACCGCTGGTTGGTACCGGTATGGAGCGCGCGGTTGCGGTTGACTCCGGTGTAACCGCCGTAGCGAAACGTGGTGGTACCGTGCAGTACGTTGATGCATCCCGTATCGTTATCAAAGTTAACGAAGACGAAATGCACGCTGGCGAAGCCGGTATCGACATTTACAACCTGACCAAATATACCCGTTCTAACCAGAACACCTGCATCAACCAGATGCCATGTGTTTCTCTGGGTGAGCCGGTTGAGCGCGGCGACGTGCTGGCAGATGGCCCGTCCACCGACCTCGGTGAACTGGCGCTGGGCCAGAACATGCGCGTAGCGTTCATGCCGTGGAACGGCTACAACTTCGAAGACTCCATCCTGGTCTCCGAGCGTGTGGTTCAGGAAGATCGCTTCACCACTATTCACATCCAGGAACTCGCCTGTGTGTCGCGTGACACTAAGCTGGGGCCAGAAGAGATCACTGCGGATATCCCGAACGTGGGTGAAGCAGCTCTGTCTAAACTGGATGAATCCGGCATCGTTTATATCGGTGCTGAAGTGACCGGTGGTGACATTCTGGTGGGCAAGGTTACGCCGAAAGGTGAAACCCAGCTCACGCCGGAAGAAAAACTGCTGCGCGCTATCTTCGGTGAAAAAGCCTCTGACGTGAAAGATTCGTCACTGCGCGTACCGAATGGCGTGTCAGGCACCGTGATCGACGTTCAGGTCTTTACCCGCGATGGCGTGGAAAAAGACAAACGTGCACTTGAAATCGAAGAGATGCAGCTGAAGCAGGCCAAGAAAGACCTGTCTGAAGAACTGCAGATTCTGGAAGCGGGCCTGTTCAGCCGTATCCAGAGCGTGCTGATTTCGGGTGGCGTTGAAGCAGACAAACTGGACAAGCTGCCGCGTGAGCGCTGGCTGGAACTGGGTCTGACTGACGAAGCCAAGCAAAACCAGCTGGAGCAGCTGGCAGAGCAGTACGACGAACTGAAACACGAGTTTGAGAAGAAGCTCGAAGGTAAGCGTCGTAAGATCACCCAGGGCGATGATCTGGCACCAGGCGTGCTGAAAATCGTTAAGGTTTATCTGGCGGTTAAGCGTCAGATTCAGCCGGGTGACAAAATGGCGGGTCGTCACGGTAACAAAGGTGTTATCTCCAAGATCAACCCGATCGAAGATATGCCTTACGATGAACACGGCACGCCGGTTGACATCGTACTGAACCCGCTGGGCGTACCGTCACGTATGAACATCGGTCAGATCCTCGAAACCCACCTGGGTATGGCAGCGAAAGGCATCGGCGAGAAAATCAACGCCATGCTGAAGAAGCAGGAAGAAGTCGCGAAACTGCGCGAGTTCATCCAGCGCGCTTACGACCTGGGTACCGACGTACGTCAGAAAGTTGACCTGAATACGTTCACCGACGACGAAGTCCTGCGTCTGGCTGAGAACCTGAAAAAAGGTATGCCAATCGCCACTCCGGTGTTTGACGGCGCGAAAGAGAGCGAAATCAAAGAGCTGTTACAGCTCGGCGGCCTGCCTTCTTCTGGTCAGATTACCCTGTTTGACGGCCGTACCGGTGAGCAGTTCGAACGTCAGGTAACCGTTGGCTACATGTACATGCTGAAACTCAACCACCTGGTTGATGACAAGATGCATGCGCGTTCAACCGGTTCCTACAGCCTGGTTACTCAGCAGCCGCTGGGTGGTAAGGCGCAGTTCGGTGGTCAGCGCTTCGGTGAGATGGAAGTGTGGGCGCTGGAAGCATACGGCGCCGCGTATACCCTGCAGGAAATGCTTACCGTTAAGTCTGATGACGTCAACGGCCGTACCAAGATGTATAAAAACATCGTTGACGGCAACCATCAGATGGAACCGGGCATGCCAGAATCCTTCAACGTACTGTTGAAAGAGATTCGCTCGCTGGGTATCAACATCGAGCTGGAAGACGAGTAACCCCCACTTCAGGCTGGCGGGCAACCCCGCCGCCTGAAAGCGCAGGGTTTAAGCGCTCGCAATTGTACTGGTTATGGGGCGTTCAATTTCGGTTGGACGCCCCTGAGTCTCACTCCGACGGGAGCTAATCCGTGAAAGACTTACTTAAGTTTCTGAAAGCGCAAACTAAAACCGAAGAGTTTGATGCGATCAAAATTGCGCTGGCTTCGCCAGACATGATCCGTTCCTGGTCTTTCGGTGAAGTGAAAAAGCCGGAAACCATTAACTACCGTACTTTCAAGCCAGAGCGCGATGGTCTGTTCTGTGCCCGTATCTTCGGGCCGGTAAAAGACTACGAGTGCCTGTGCGGAAAGTATAAGCGCCTGAAACACCGTGGTGTGATTTGTGAGAAGTGCGGCGTTGAAGTGACCCAGACTAAAGTGCGCCGTGAGCGCATGGGCCACATCGAACTGGCGTCGCCAACTGCGCACATCTGGTTCCTGAAGTCACTGCCTTCGCGTATCGGCTTACTGCTGGATATGCCCCTGCGTGACATCGAGCGCGTGCTCTACTTTGAATCTTACGTGGTAATCGAAGGTGGCATGACCAACCTCGAGAAGCGCCAGATTCTGACTGAAGAGCAGTACCTTGACGCGCTGGAAGAGTTCGGTGATGAGTTCGACGCCAAAATGGGCGCCGAAGCGATCCAGGCCCTGTTGAAAAACATGGATCTGGAGCAGGAGTGCGAGCAGCTGCGTGAAGAGCTGAACGAAACCAACTCTGAAACCAAGCGTAAAAAACTGACCAAGCGTATCAAGCTGCTGGAAGCGTTCGTTCAGTCTGGCAACAAGCCAGAGTGGATGATCCTGACCGTGCTGCCTGTACTGCCGCCGGATCTGCGTCCGCTGGTACCGCTGGACGGTGGCCGTTTTGCTACGTCGGATCTGAACGATCTTTATCGTCGTGTGATCAACCGTAACAACCGTCTGAAGCGCCTGCTGGATCTGGCTGCGCCAGATATCATCGTACGTAACGAAAAACGTATGCTGCAGGAAGCGGTAGATGCCCTGCTGGACAACGGTCGTCGCGGTCGTGCGATCACCGGTTCCAACAAGCGTCCGCTGAAATCGCTGGCTGACATGATCAAAGGTAAGCAGGGTCGTTTCCGTCAGAACCTGCTGGGTAAACGTGTCGACTATTCAGGTCGTTCGGTTATCACCGTAGGTCCATACCTGCGCCTGCATCAGTGCGGTCTGCCGAAGAAAATGGCACTCGAACTGTTCAAACCGTTCATTTACGGCAAGCTGGAACTGCGTGGCCTCGCCACCACCATCAAAGCCGCGAAGAAAATGGTTGAGCGCGAAGAAGCGGTTGTCTGGGATATCCTCGACGAAGTAATCCGTGAGCACCCGGTTCTGCTGAACCGTGCGCCTACGCTGCACCGTCTGGGTATTCAGGCGTTTGAACCGGTTCTGATCGAAGGTAAAGCGATCCAGCTGCACCCGCTGGTTTGTGCGGCTTATAACGCCGACTTCGATGGTGACCAGATGGCTGTTCACGTACCGCTGACGCTGGAAGCCCAGCTGGAAGCGCGTGCGCTGATGATGTCGACCAACAACATTCTGTCTCCAGCGAACGGCGAGCCAATCATCGTTCCTTCACAGGACGTTGTTCTGGGTCTGTACTATATGACCCGCGACAAAGTGAACGCCAAAGGCGAAGGCATGGTGCTGACTGGCCCGAAAGAAGCTGAGCGTGTTTACCGCGCTGGCCTGGCTGAGCTGCATGCCCGCGTTAAAGTTCGTATCACTGAATACAGCAAAAACGAGCAGGACGAATTCGTTCCGAAAACCAGCATTATCGACACCACCATTGGTCGTGCGATTCTGTGGATGATCGTACCGCAAGGTCTGCCGTACTCAATTGTTAACCAGGCGCTGGGTAAAAAAGCCATCTCCAAAATGCTGAACACCTGTTACCGCATTTTGGGCCTGAAGCCGACCGTTATCTTTGCTGACCAGACCATGTACACCGGTTTTGCTTACGCAGCCCGTTCAGGTGCGTCAGTCGGTATCGACGACATGGTTATCCCGGCCAAGAAAGTGGAAATCATCTCTGAAGCTGAAGCCGAAGTGGCTGAGATTCAGGAACAGTTCCAGTCTGGTCTGGTTACCGCCGGCGAACGTTATAACAAAGTCATCGATATCTGGGCAGCAGCGAACGAACGTGTTGCCAAGGCGATGATGGAAAACCTCTCAACCGAAACCGTGATCAACCGTCATGGCGAAGAAGAGAAACAGGTTTCCTTTAACAGCATCTTTATGATGGCCGACTCCGGTGCGCGTGGTTCTGCTGCACAGATTCGTCAGCTGGCCGGTATGCGTGGTCTGATGGCGAAGCCAGATGGCTCCATCATCGAAACACCAATCACGGCGAACTTCCGTGAAGGGTTGAACGTACTTCAGTACTTCATCTCAACCCACGGTGCGCGTAAAGGTCTGGCGGATACCGCACTGAAAACGGCGAACTCCGGTTATCTGACGCGTCGTCTGGTTGACGTTGCACAGGATCTGGTGGTTACCGAAGACGATTGTGGTACGCACGAAGGCATCATGATGACTCCGGTCATCGAAGGTGGCGACGTTAAAGAACCACTGCGTGAACGTGTACTGGGTCGTGTGACGGCAGAAGACGTGCTGAAGCCAGGCACCGCTGACATTCTGGTTCCACGTAACACCCTGCTCGATGAGCACTGGTGTGACGTGCTGGAACTGAACTCAGTAGACAGCCTGAAAGTCCGTTCGGTAGTAGGTTGTGAAACCGACTTTGGTGTGTGTGCACACTGCTACGGTCGCGACCTGGCACGTGGTCACATCATCAACAAAGGTGAAGCGATCGGTGTTATCGCGGCACAGTCCATCGGTGAGCCGGGTACACAGCTGACGATGCGTACGTTCCACATCGGTGGTGCGGCATCACGTGCGGCTGCTGAATCCAGCATTCAGGTGAAGAACAAAGGTACCATCAAGCTGACCAATGCTAAGTCGGTAACCAACTCGGCTGGCAAGCTGGTGATCACCTCGCGTAACGTTGAACTAAAAATGATCGACGAATTTGGTCGTACCAAAGAGAGCTATAAAGTTCCTTACGGTGCCACCATGGCGAAAGGTGATGGTGAGCAGGTTGCAGCGGGCGAAACCGTCGCAAACTGGGATCCGCACACCATGCCGGTTATCACCGAAGTGGGCGGTTTCATTCGCTTCACCGACATGATTGATGGCCAGACCATTACCCGCCAGACAGATGACTTAACCGGTCTCTCCTCGCTGGTAGTTCTGGACAGCGCCGAGCGTACTGCGGGCGGTAAAGATCTGCGTCCAGCGCTGAAAATTGTGGATGCCAACGGCAACGACGTTCTGATTCCGGGCACCGATATGCCGGCTCAGTACTTCCTGCCAGGTAAAGCGATTGTTCAGCTGGAAGATGGCGTTAAAATCAGCGCCGGTGACACGCTGTCGCGTGTACCGCAGGAATCTGGCGGTACCAAAGATATTACCGGTGGTCTGCCACGCGTTGCTGACCTGTTCGAAGCGCGTCGTCCGAAAGAGCCGGCTATTCTGGCCGAGATCAGCGGTATTATCTCGTTCGGTAAAGAGACCAAAGGTAAGCGTCGTCTGGTGATTACTCCGCTGGATGGCAGCGAGCCGTACGAAGAGATGATTCCGAAATGGCGTCAGCTGAACGTGTTCGAAGGTGAACGTGTTGAGCGTGGTGACGTGGTTTCCGATGGCCCAGAGTCTCCACATGACATCCTGCGCTTGCGTGGCGTGCATGCGGTGACCCGTTACATCACTAACGAAGTGCAGGAAGTTTACCGTCTGCAAGGCGTTAAGATTAACGATAAGCACATCGAAGTCATCGTTCGTCAGATGCTGCGTAAAGCAACCATCATGAGCGCAGGAAGTGCAGACTTCCTCGAAGGTGAACAGGCTGAATTCTCTCGCATCAAGATTGCTAACCGCGATCTGGAAGCGAACGGAAAAGTTGGTGCCACTTTCATGCGTGACCTGCTGGGTATCACCAAAGCGTCACTGGCAACCGAATCGTTCATCTCTGCCGCATCGTTCCAGGAGACTACTCGTGTCCTGACCGAAGCTGCTGTAGCAGGCAAGCGCGACGAACTGCGCGGTCTGAAAGAGAACGTAATCGTGGGTCGTCTGATCCCGGCCGGTACCGGTTACGCTTACCATCAGGATCGTATGCGCCGCAAAGCGGCAGGCGAAGTGCCGGTAGCACCGCAGGTTACTGCGGATGAAGCCTCAGCCAGCCTGGCCGAATTGTTGAACGCCGGTCTCGGCGGTAACAACGACGAGTAATCGTCATTGGCGTAATAAAAAACCCTGCTTCGGCAGGGTTTTTTTTGTCTTCAGTTCAGCTTGTTCCATTCATTGCGACTGAGGCCGATATCTTTTAGCTGGCTGTCGCTGAGTTTCGACAAAATAAGGCGGGTTTCACGCCGGCACTGCCAGCGTCTGAAGCTGCGCCACAGATAACGCACCAGCGTGTAAGGTGTGCCGGTAAACGGTTTGCCTGCGCGATTTTCATCGTATCCCATCATGCTGCCCTCATTGTTTTGCCTGAGGACTATTCTCGTAAAGTAGCGCTGTATGATACAGACGCAAAAATCACTTTTATTTAACATACAGATTGCTGTCAGTGCGATCTGAATGGTAATAATAGTGACTAACTGTACTGGTTCAGGCTTTAAAAATTGCAACGAGGGGATACGATGACCCGATATGAACATCTGGCTACGCTACTGGCGCAGCGCATTGAACAGGGCTTATACCGCAGCGGAGAGCGTCTTCCTTCAGTACGCAGCCTGAGCGCCGAACATGGCGTGAGCATCAGTACGGTACAACAGGCCTATCACCTGCTGGAAGAGAAGCAGATGATCACACCGCAGTCGCGTTCAGGCTATTTTGTGGCATCACGGAAAGCGACCCCGCCGATACCCGCACTGACGCGGCCTGCGCAGCGGCCGGTTGAAGTCACCCAGTGGGACGCGGTACTGGAGTTGATCAACAGCCGTCTGGAAGATGACGTGCTGCAACTTGGCAGCGGCATGCCCGATCTGACCCAGCCGACGCTAAAGCCGCTGTGGAAAGCATTTAGCCGTCAGGCCCAGAAGCAGGAGACGGCGCTGCTTAATTATGACAACCTGTATGGCGTGCTCGCGCTGCGACAACAGATTGCGCGTCTGGCGATCGATAGCGGCTGTCAGTTTACCGCTGATGACATTGTGATCACCACCGGCTGTCATGAAGCGTTATCCGTCGCAGTACGCGCGGTCTGCGAGCCCGGCGATATCATCGCGGTTGAGTCACCTTCCTTTCACGGCATCATGCAGACGCTGCGCGGCTTTGGCATTCGCGCCATTGAGATCCCCACTGATGCGGTGACCGGCATCAGCCTGGAAGCGCTGGAACTGGCATTTGATCAGTGGCCAATCAAAGCGGTGGTGGTGGTACCGAACTGCAATAACCCGCTGGGTTTCATTATGCCGGAACCGCGTAAACGCGCCTTGCTGGCGCTGGCGCAACGCTTTGACGCCGCGGTGATTGAAGACGATGTCTATGGTGAGCTTGCCTGGGAATATCCGCGTCCGCCGACCATCAAAGCGTTAGATCTGGATGGCCGGGTCCTGCTCTGCAGCTCGTTTTCTAAAACGCTGGCACCCGGATTACGGGTTGGCTGGGTGGCACCGGGCCGCTACCGGGACCGCGTCCTGCATATGAAGTACATTGTTACCGGCTCTACCGCCACGCAACCGCAACATGCTGTGTCGGAGTTTATTCGTCAGGGCCATTATCAACCCCATCTGCGGCGGATGCGGCAGATCTATCATCGCAACTATGAAACCTTCAGCTGCTGGGTGCGTCATTACTTCCCCTGTGGGATTTGCGTGTCCCGTCCGCAGGGCGGTTTCCTGATGTGGATTGAGTTGCCGGAGCCCTTTGATGCCGTTCGTCTTAATCGCGAACTGCGTGAATCTAAAATTCAGATCGCCGTCGGCTCATTGTTTTCCGCCTCGGGCAAATACCGTAACTGTCTGCGCTTAAACTACGGCTTGCCGATCACTGAACAAACCGAACAGGCGGTGGCGCGGGTAGGGGCAGCCGTCGAGCGGGCGATGCAGGCCTGCCAGCATGATGATCTTCCTGCCGCCTTAGCGCCCGATTTGCTGGTGGCTAAGTAGGGAAGAAGCAGGGCCAGAAAGAGGAGGGAACTGGCCCTGGTCAGGTAACCGTACCTGACGAAGGCCACACTAAACGGCTGTCTGACACCGCGCCAGTGACTGATTGGCTAACTGCGCGCGGTATTCCTGATTTATCGCTGCCGTTACAGCAGTTTAATTATTTTTGCGCGCTGTTACCCAACAATACTCACGCTGGCTGCGCCGGTTCAGCCAGCGCCAGCAGGGTACGCGTCGCTTCATGCCAGTCCTCTGCCTCGGTGATGGCGCTTACCACTGCAATGCCGCCTACGCCGGTCGCCAGCACCGCGGGTGCCCGCGCAACGGAGATACCGCCAATCGCCACGGTCGGAATGTGCGTCAGGCGGGCCAGATGCCGCTGCAGTTCTGCCAGTCCCTGCGGCGCGGATGGCATCTGTTTGGTGCGGGTCGGAAAAATATGCCCGAGCGCGATGTAAGAGGGCTGAATGGCCAGCGCACGATCCAGTTCGGCATCATCATGGGTTGAAATGCCGAGTCGTAATCCCGCCTGACGGATTTGTGCCAGGTCCGCCACCGCCAGATCTTCCTGACCCAGATGGACACCGTAGGCCTGATGCTTTATCGCCAGCCGCCAGTAGTCATTGATGAACAGGCGCGCATCGTAGCGTTTGCCCAGCGCAATGGCTTGGGCGACGGCCGCTTCTGCCGCCTCGTCCGACTGATCTTTGATGCGCAGTTGCAGGGTACGGACGCCGGCATCTAACAGGCGTTCGATCCATTCAACACTATCGACTACCGGATACAGGCCGAGACGCGACACAGTAGCAGGAAATGCGGACATAGTTACTCCTCCTTCATGGCATCTGCCGGATGATAAAGCTCACCACCCCGGCTGCGAAATTGTTCAGACATCTGTGCCATGCCAACCTCAATCGGCTGCGCGCTGGCTTGCTGGCTTGCGGCAAAATCCCGTACCTCCTGAGAGATTTTCATTGAACAGAATTTAGGGCCGCACATTGAGCAGAAATGGGCCACCTTGCCGGACGCCTGAGGCAATGTTTCGTCATGCATCGCGCGCGCCGTATGCGGATCGAGTGCCAGATTGAACTGATCTTCCCAGCGGAATTCAAAGCGCGCTTTTGACATCGCGTTATCCCGGATCTGCGCGCCCGGATGGCCTTTGGCGAGATCGGCGGCATGAGCGGCGATTTTATAAGTGATCAGACCCTGCTTCACATCCTCCTTATCTGGCAGACCAAGATGTTCTTTGGGCGTGACATAACACAGCATCGCACAGCCGAACCAGCCAATCATTGCGGCGCCGATACCGGAGGTAATGTGGTCATAGCCGGGCGCAATGTCGGTGGTGAGGGGACCAAGCGTATAGAAGGGGGCCTCGTGACACCGATCGAGCTGCTCTGTCATATTACGGCGGATCATATGCATCGGGACGTGGCCGGGGCCTTCAATCATCACCTGCACATCATATTCCCAGGCGATCTGCGTTAGCTCGCCCAGCGTTCGCAGTTCGGCGAACTGCGCTTCATCGTTAGCATCCTGAATCGAGCCTGGACGCAAGCCATCGCCCAGCGACAGTGAGACATCGTAGGCCGCGCAGATTTCACAGATTTCGCGGAAATGCTGATAGAGGAAGCTCTCCTGATGATGCGACAGACACCATTTCGCCATGATCGATCCGCCGCGTGAGACAATCCCGGTCAGCCGTTTTGCCGTCATCGGCACGTAGCGCAGCAGTACGCCCGCATGAATGGTGAAGTAGTCGACTCCCTGTTCAGCCTGTTCCAGCAGCGTATCGCGGAATACTGCCCAGTTGAGCGCTTCGGCCACGCCGTTCACTTTCTCCAGCGCCTGATAAATCGGCACTGTGCCGATTGGCACCGGGCTGTTACGCAAAATCCATTCGCGCGTTTCATGAATATTACGGCCAGTAGAGAGATCCATCACCGTATCGGCGCCCCAGCGGGTCGACCAGACCAGTTTTTCTACCTCCTCCTCAATCGACGAGCTGACCGCTGAATTGCCGATGTTGGCATTCACTTTGACCAGAAAGTTACGCCCGATAATCATCGGTTCCGATTCAGGATGGTTAATGTTGGCGGGAATAATCGCCCGGCCAGCCGCCACCTCCTGACGCACAAACTCCGGGGTGATGTTATCTGGCAAATGCGCGCCAAAACTGTGGCCCGGGTGCTGTTGCAGTAACACCTCGCTGCGAATTCGCTCACGGCCCATATTCTCCCGCAGGGCGATGAACTCCATCTCCGGCGTCACGATGCCCTGACGGGCGTAATGCATCTGCGTGACGCAACGGCCAGCAAGGGCGCGACGCGGCGTGGGCAGCGCGTCAAAGCGCAGATGATTGAGGCTATCATCCGCCAGACGCTGCTGGGTATAGTCTGAACTGCGCTGTGGCAGTGGCTGGCTATCATTGCGTTCTTCGATCCAACCTGCCCGCAGCTTTGTCAGCCCGCGATGCAGATCAATCTGCGCGGCGGGATCGCCATAGGCACCGGCGGTGTCATAGACCGGCACCGCCTCATTCTGCTCATAAAGTGGCTGATCTTTACTGCCGCCGACCGGGGTCGGACTGAGCCTGATTTCGCGCATCGGTACGCGAATATCCTCCCGACTGCCGGTAATCCAGATGCGTTCAGAACGGGGAAATGCGCTGCCGCCTTGCAGTGAATCGATAAATTCCTGCGCCAGGGCACGCTGTTCACGACGGGTCATTTTTGGGTCAGACATAGCAATCTTCCAGTTGAGTGGGAATGATGCTTGTCCGGAGTTCGGAAGGAGTAACAGCACGGGCAGTGCAAGAGACTGGCGTACCGACAATATTTACTCTTGTTCCCTTCGCAGGTTCTAACCTGATCAGGTTCCGCGGATCCCGAATTAACGGTCTCAGCCCAACTGGGCACTCCGACAAGAATGCGGTTTTACGCTGCGGCTGGCAGAGCGCCCGCTGAAGACGAAAAACCTTAACGTTCTAACAGAAAAAAATGGGTTCTTCTGGCCTCAGCCATCAGAACCCCTTCAGCATAAAAGGGCTGCAACTGAATCACAACCCCTTTACCTGCGTTTAACCTTATGCCGGACGAGCAATCTGGCTGTCATTGGCCACCGGCGGTGGTGCCAGATGGTTATCCCACGCCAGCTGGATCAGCTTGTCTTCCAGCGTAAAGCGCGCCTCCAGCACTTCACCGACTTCAGATAGCGCCTGCTGGAACGTCATGCAGTTATCATCATCGATCGCCTGCTGCAGATGGCCATCATACAACTGCATCAGGCGCTCAGTGTTGGCTTCCAGCGGGGGATAGATTTGGGCCGCCGCGATCATCGGGCTGTCACCACTCATCTCACTGATGATGCGTTCATAAATACTAAAGTGACCGGCGGAAAGATAATCGACCAGGCCATGACAAAAGTTATCCAGCGCCTGCTCATCAAGGCGGGTCAGAGCTTCTTTATTCGGTTTAAGTCCGACCAGATGGTAATAGGTTACTAACAGCTGGCGACGGGCTTCCAGCCACGAATCGACCAGTTCGTTACTGCCACCTACGCGTTCGGCCAGGACGTCTAACTGGTTAAGCATATCTAACTCCATGTGAGTTATAGTTGTTCATCTACACACTTAACATCAGGACTTCAGCGTGCGAGTTGACGCTAAGGATGACGAAATAAATGCAATGCGAAATCTCAAGCGTAGACGCTGGATGGTGGATTGTCAGCCACGAGCAGAAACTTTGGTTGCCGCAAGGTGATTTACCCCACGGAAGCGCCGAAAATTTCGGTCTGACGGGTACCAAAGCCCGACAGATTGGCGAGTGGCAGGGGGAAAAAGTCTGGCTGATTTGCGAGCCACGTGCAGAGAGCATGTTTTCGGTACGGCAACTGATCGATCTGGATGTGGGGCTGTTTCAGCTGGCGGGACGCGGCGTGCAGCTGGCGGAGTTCTACCGTTCCCATCGCTGGTGTGGCTACTGTGGTCACGAAATGCACCACAGCAAACATGAGTTTGCCTGCCTGTGCAGTCATTGCCGCGAGCGATATTATCCGCAGATTGCGCCCTGCATTATCGTGGCGATCCGGCGTGGCGATGAGATCCTGCTGGCGAATCACGCCCGTCATCGTAATAACGTCTATACCGTACTGGCTGGCTTTGTCGAAGTCGGCGAGACGCTGGAACAGGCGGTGGCACGTGAAGTGATGGAGGAGAGTAATATCCGCGTCAAAAATGTCCGCTACGTCACCTCCCAGCCGTGGCCATTCCCGCAATCGCTGATGACGGCGTTTATGGCGGAATATGATAGTGGCGATCTGCAACATGACGGCAAAGAGTTGCTGGATGCGGCCTGGTTCCGTTTTGATGCCTTGCCCTTGCTGCCGCCACCGGGCACCGTGGCGCGTCGCCTGATTGAAGATACCGTCGCCCTGTGCCGCGCCGAAGCGTGAAAGTGCTACACTACACGCCTGAAATTGAGAGAGTAATGAAATGAGTGAACTGAAGAACGATCGTTATTTGCGTGCCCTGTTACGTCAGCCAGTAGATGTAACGCCAGTGTGGATGATGCGCCAGGCCGGACGTTATTTACCAGAATACAAAGCGACGCGCGCCGAAGCGGGTGACTTTATGTCGCTGTGTAAAAATGCTGAGCTGGCCTGTGAGGTGACGCTGCAGCCGCTGCGCCGCTATCCGCTGGATGCTGCAATCCTCTTCAGTGACATCCTGACTATCCCTGATGCGATGGGCCTGGGCCTCTATTTCGAAACCGGCGAAGGTCCGCGCTTTTCGCATCCGATTACCTGCCGGGCAGATGTAGAGCGTTTGCCGGTGCCCGATCCGGAAATGGAACTGGGTTACGTAATGAACGCGGTGCGCACCATCCGTAAAAGCCTGAACGGCGACCTGCCGCTGATCGGATTTACCGGCAGTCCGTGGACGCTGGCCACCTACATGGTGGAAGGCGGCAGCAGCAAAGCGTTCACCAAAATCAAAAAGATGATGTATGCCGATCCCGCCACGCTGCATGCGATGCTGGATAAACTGGCGGACAGCGTTATTCTCTATCTCAATGCCCAGATTCGCGCCGGTGCGCAGTCAGTGATGGTGTTTGATACCTGGGGCGGCGTCCTGACCGGCCGTGATTACCGCGAGTTCTCGCTGCACTACATGCACAAAATCGTCGATAGCGTGCTGCGTGAAAACGACGGTCGTCGGGTACCGATTACCCTGTTCACCAAAGGGGGCGGGCAGTGGCTGGAAGCGATGGCCGAAACCGGCTGCGATGCGCTGGGCCTCGACTGGACCACAGATATCGACGATGCACGCCGCCGTGTCGGTGACAAAGTTGCGCTGCAGGGCAACATGGATCCTTCAATGCTCTATGCGCCACCCGCCCGTATTGAACAGGAAGTGGCCGGGATTCTGCAGCGTTTTGGCAATGGCACCGGTCATGTTTTCAATCTCGGTCACGGTATTCATCAGGATGTCCCGCCGGAAAATGCGGGCGTGTTTGTTGAAGCGGTGCACCGTTTATCGCGTCCTTTCCATCAGGAGTAACCATGGATATTGCCGCACTTCGCGCTGAGCAGTTGCAACGCGCCGCTGATGTGGTGCGTGAAGATGACTTTGACGTATTGCCGCCGCGCTTTATTGGCGGGGCGGACGTCGGATTTGAACAGGAAGGTGCCGTCACCCGGGCGGCGCTGGTAGTGCTTGAGTGGCCTTCGCTAACGCTGGTGGAACATCGCATTGCGCGTATTGATACCACCATGCCTTACATTCCCGGCTTTCTCTCCTTCCGTGAGTATCCGGCGTTGATGGCCGCATGGCAGATGCTGGAGCAAAAACCGGATCTGCTGTTTGTCGACGGTCACGGTATCTCCCATCCCCGACGGCTCGGCGTTGCGTCGCATTTTGGCCTGCTGGTCGATGTGCCCACCATTGGTGTCGCGAAAAGTCGTCTGTGTGGCCGGTTTGCCGATCTGGATGCGCAGCCTGGCAGTCGTCAGCCACTGATCGACAAAGGCGAACAGATAGGCTGGGTGTGGCGCAGCAAGCAGCGTTGCAATCCGCTGTTTGTCGCCACCGGTCATCGTGTCAGCCTGGATACCGCGCTGCAGTGGGTCGAAAACTGTACGCGTGGTTACCGGCTGCCGGAACCGACCCGCTGGGCCGACGCAGTTGCCTCGAACCGAACCGCTTTCCAGCGCTGGCAAAACGCGCTTTAACACTGTTTGTGCTGCGCTTTTGCAGTTACACTGCCGCCAGCGAAACGAATAAGAGCCACCTTTATGTTACAAAATCCCGTTCATCTGCGTCTGGCGAAGCTGGAAAGCTGGCAGCATCTTACTTTTATGGCCTGCCTGTGTGAGCGTATGTACCCGAATTATCGGGCATTCTGCGAGCAGACCGAATTTGCCGATCCGGCACTCTATCGCCGCATTCTTGATCTGATCTGGGAAAACCTGACGGTCAAAGATGCGAAGATCAACTTCGACAGCCAGCTGGAAAAACTTGAAGCTGCCATTCCTGATGGTGATGCGTTTGAGGTTTACGGTGTGTATCCGGCGATTGATGCCTGCGTGGCATTAAGCGAAGTGGTTCATGCGCAGCTGAGCGGCGACACACTTGAGCACGCGATTGAAGTCAGCGAGACCTCAATTACTACCGTTGCCATGCTGGAAATGACCCAGGCTGGACGCGAAATGACCGACGAAGAGCTTCGTGAAAACCCGGCCATCATTGATGAATGGGACCTTCAATGGGAGATTTTCCGCCTGCTTGCCGAGTGCGAAGAGCGTGACCTTGAATTAATCAAAGGCCTGCGATCGGACCTGCGTGAAGCGGGAATTAGCAACATCGGTATAAATTTCCAGCAGTAAGGCGACAAAACGTGACTTCAGGCCCGAATTAGCGCGCCTGGAGGCTTCACATCGGCCCCCTCTCTGGTCTACATTTGGGGGGCTGAAAATTGTGGCTATCGGTGCGTGCAGGCTGAAGAGTGCCAGAATATGGCTTTTCCCTCGCACTCGTTGCTTAGCAAGCGATAAATACACTTTAAGGATAACTTATGAACAAGACTCAACTGATTGATGTGATCGCAGAAAAAGCTGACCTGTCTAAAACCCAGGCAAAGGCAGCGCTGGAATCTACTCTGGCTGCGATCACTGAGTCTCTGAAAGATGGTGATGCTGTACAACTGGTTGGTTTTGGTACTTTTAAAGTGAACCACCGCGCTGAGCGTACCGGTCGTAACCCGCAGACTGGCAAAGAGATCAAAATCGCTGCAGCAAATGTACCGGCATTCGTGTCTGGTAAAGCGCTGAAAGACGCCGTTAAGTAAGACGTCGCACTGCGGTTAAGCTTTAAAACAGGGGGCGATTCGCCCCTTTTGTTTAAGGGGCCTGCCATCATGACCACGCTGCTTCAGCGTTTTTCCGCCCTGTCTCTCTCCTTATTGCTTTTCGGTTGCAGCTCAACATCCGATATTCCTCCTTTCTCTGCCAGTGGTTATCTTGCTGACCGTGGCGTCGTGCGCATCTGGCGCAAGAATAACGATCACCAGTCGGTCCATATCCGCACCATTTTTACCCCGTTCGCCAGCGGTGAAGGGGAAATTACCGATTACATCTGGCTGGAAGAGGCGTTAATCAGCGTTCATCGTCAGGTCAAAGGCGAGCATCCCGATGACGTCACCTTACGGTTTGACCAGGAAGGCGGCCTTAACTTTATGCAGCGCCAGCTGGCTGGCCGGCGCGAAGCGGTCAGTCCGGATGCGGTTGAGTTGTATAAGTTCGACGCCCAGCGGATGCGCCACGTTAGTGACGCGCTGCTCAGCGGCCGGATATTCCTGCGGCAGGGTCACTGGCAGGGCGGCAATTTGATCGAAAGCTGTGAAGGCCAGCAGGTCAGGCCCGCCTTCGATAGCGATGCCTTACGGACGCTGGCGCAGCAGCAGCGTGGGTCGGCCTCGCCATTGATGGTTTCATGGCTGGAAGCGCCGGAAGGGGTGCAACTGTTGCGGGTAAGCCAGCAGGATGACTGCGCACAGCAGCCGAAAGAAGAGGATATGTAAGCGCAGGAGTAAGGGGCACACTGTGCCCCTTTGACTTATTTGCGGTTAATAGCGCGGTAGCCAATATCGCGGCGGCAGAAACTGCCTTGCCAGGAAATCGGCTGAGCCAGCTGATAAGCCCGCTGTTGGGCCGCCGCCACATCGTCGCCCAGCGCGGTAACGCACAGTACCCGGCCACCGTTGGTAAGCACTAAATCGTCTTCCAGGCGAGTTCCGGCGTGGAATACCTTGCCATCCTCAACCTCTTCCAGGGGCAGACCGTGAATCTGATCGCCCTGATGGTAATCGCCCGGATAGCCGCCCGCCGCCAGCACCACGCCCAGTGACGGCCGTGGATCCCACTCAGAGGTTTTCTGATCCAGCGTGCCGGCACAGGCTGCCAGGCAAAGATCGACCAGATCCGACTGCATACGCAGCATGATCGGCTGAGTTTCCGGATCGCCGAAGCGGCAGTTAAATTCGATCACTTTAGGCTGACCGGATTGATCGATCATCAAGCCGGCATAGAGAAAGCCGGTATAGACGTTACCTTCAGCGGCCATACCACGCACCGTTGGCCAGATAATCTGATCCATCACCCGCTGGTGGATCTCATCGGTAACCACCGGTGCCGGAGAATAGGCGCCCATACCGCCGGTGTTCGGGCCGGTATCGCCGTCGCCGACGCGTTTATGATCCTGGCTGGTGGCCATTGGCAGGACATGCTCGCCATCGACCATGACGATGAAACTGGCTTCTTCACCGTCGAGAAATTCTTCGATCACAATCCGGTGGCCGGCATCGCCAAAAGCATTGCCGGCCAGCATATCCTGAACCGCCGCTTCCGCTTCCTGCAACGTCATCGCCACAATCACGCCTTTGCCCGCAGCCAGACCGTCAGCCTTAATGACGATCGGTGCGCCTTTCTTACGCAGATAGGCCAGCGCAGGCTCAACCTCGGTGAAGTTCTGGTATTCGGCACTCGGGATCTGATGGCGGGCAAGAAAATCTTTGGTGAAGGCTTTTGAGCCTTCCAGCTGAGCGGCTGCCTGGGTCGGGCCAAAAATGTTCAGGCCGGCAGCGCGAAACGCATCGACCACGCCCGCCACCAGTGGCGCTTCAGGGCCGACGATGGTCAGATCGATGGCTTCGCGTTGTGCAAAGGCCAGCAGGGCAGGGATGTCAGTGGCGGCGATCGCCACATTTTGCAGCGCCGGCTCTAATGCGGTGCCAGCGTTGCCCGGTGCCACAAACACAGTTTCCGCCAGCGGAGACTGTGCAGCTTTCCAGGCTAATGCGTGCTCACGTCCGCCATTGCCAATCACTAAAATTTTCATCTGTAACTCTCCAAACGATTAATGGCGGAAGTGGCGCATATCAGTAAAGATCATCGCTATGCCGTGTTCATCGGCTGCGGCGATCACTTCGTCATCACGGATCGAGCCGCCAGGCTGAATCACGCAGCTGATACCTACCGCCGCTGCCGCATCAATACCGTCGCGGAACGGGAAGAAGGCGTCAGACGCCATCGCCGAGCCTTTCACTTCCAGCCCTTCATCGCCCGCTTTGATGCCGGCAATCTTAGCGGAATAGACGCGGCTCATCTGGCCAGCGCCGATACCGATAGTCATATTATCGCGCGCATAAACAATGGCGTTAGACTTAACGAACTTCGCCACTTTCCAGCAGAACAGCGCATCACGCAGTTCCTGCTCCGTTGGCTGGCGTTTGCTGACCACGCGCAGCTGGCTGGCATCGACCATACCGAGATCGCGATCCTGCACCAGTAAGCCGCCATTAACCCGTTTGAAGTCCAGCGCTGCCACCCGGTTTTGCCACTGACCGCAGATCAGCACCCGGACATTCTGTTTGGTCGCGGTAATTTTCAGAGCCGCCTCGGAAACTGCAGGCGCAATGATCACTTCAACAAACTGACGGCTGATAATGGCCTGCGCGGTTGCTTCATCCAGCTCGCGGTTAAAGGCGATGATGCCGCCGAATGCGGAGGTCGGGTCGGTCTGCCAGGCACGCTCATAGGCCGTCAGCAGAGAATCACCGACCGCGACGCCGCACGGGTTAGCATGTTTAACGATGACACAAGCCGGCTCGCTGAACTCTTTTACGCATTCCAGCGCCGCATCGGTATCGGCAATGTTGTTATAAGAAAGGGCCTTGCCCTGAACCTGCTGTGCGGTAGCGACGGACGCTTCCGCCACATTCTCTTCTATATAGAAGGCCGCATCCTGATGGCTGTTTTCGCCATAGCGCATATCCTGCTTTTTAATGAAATTCAGGTTAAGGGTACGCGGGAAGCGACCGGCTGGCTGGCCGCGTTCGCCATGATAGGCCGGCACCAGCGATCCAAAATAGTTAGCGATCATGCTGTCGTAGGCGGCTGTATGCTCGAAGGCTTTAATGGCGAGGTCGAAGCGGGTTTCAAGGGTCAGGGCGTTCTGATTCGCATCCATCTCGGCCACGATAGCCGGATAGTCGCTGCTCTTCACTACGATCGCCACATCTTTATGGTTCTTTGCAGCGGAGCGCACCATAGTTGGGCCGCCGATATCGATGTTCTCAACGGCATCTTCCAGCGAACATCCTTCACGTGCCACCGTCTGGGCAAAGGGATACAGGTTTACCACCACCATATCGATTGGGCTGATGTCGTGCTGCGCCATGATGGCATCATCCTGGCCGCGACGGCCCAGAATGCCGCCGTGCACTTTCGGGTGCAGGGTTTTGACGCGTCCATCCATCATTTCCGGGAAGCCGGTGTAGTCAGAGACTTCAGTGACAGGCAGGCCCGCATCCGCCAGCAGGCGAGCCGTGCCACCTGTGGAGAGCAGCTCGACACCGCGGTCAGCGAGCGCCTGAGCAAATTCGAGGATACCGGCTTTGTCAGACACACTGAGCAGAGCGCGGCGTACAGGACGACGTTGTTGCATGGTGGTTTTATCCCTTGGCTTTGTTTCGCGTATATAAGAGCGTTACATCAAGCTTAACGATCCTTCCTTTGCTTATATAAGAAGAAAAGATCGAAAACTTCAGGTAACGCCCCGAAAAGGGGCGTCCGTTACGTCGCCGGGCATTGTAGCGAAAACGTTTGCGTGATGCTCGCCTAAATTCGCTGCGGCCGATGAATGTGGATAAGTTTGTGCGTAACTGCGTATAACAGAGGCTTTTGCTGTGGAATGCAGCGAACGGTTGTTTTTATGCAATTTACTGGTTGCGCCTGCCGAACAACTCCCTATAATGCGCCTCCATCGACACGGAACAACGGCTTACCGGCCGCCGGGTTGAGAGGCACAGGAGACTGCGCCGCCGGAGAAAAGCTTCTGAAAAAGAAGTTGACTCTGAGGGAGGAAAGCGTAATATACGCCTCCTCGCGACAGGACGCTAACGCACTGTTCGCACTGCTCTTTAACAATTTATCAGACAATC
>NZ_JBNPYB010000028.1:0-23978 GCF_050432985.1 Pantoea sp. AN62
ACTTTTGCTTTGCCACGGAATGGTCTGTGTTGTCGGGAGGATGCGTGATCTGATCCTTCAACTCAGCAAAAGTTCGATTTATTCAACAAAGCCTCCCCGTTTTAGCGTTCTACCGAGACGGCGATTCTCTGCCTGATATCAGGCGTGCATTATCGTCTGGAAAAAATGCGCAGATGCTGTTCAGCGCGCCGGCTAAGTGTGGGCGGGTAGCGGCGGTATGACTCAGTGAACTGACCGAAACGCATAAAATACTCTGCCAGCCCTGGACCGGATCATCTCGCCGAAACGGCAGCGTTCGCTTAACCCGACGAGCCAAACGGTATCAATGTCGTCTCACGGGTTCCGACCACGCGTGCGCATCTTATGATGATGGCGGGATTAACATTGGTCTCTCACCTGCCGTTATCAGCGGGAATAATTCCTCTGTGCCTCTTCCGGTTGCGATAGCCTGCATTAGCCCATCACATTCATCACGCCAGCCGGTTTGCAGAGGCGCTGCTGCGGAACCGCTTCCGGAGATCAGCTCAGCTCTAATCAACTCAGCTCAGCTCAGCGGCGGGGAGCGGCACGGCTCATCACCCAGACAACTGCGTTTCAGCATAACCACGCCGGCCGCAACCATTTTCGGTTAACCCGGCCACTATAGTTCATACTAAATGCTGTGCATGTCGTCGCGCTGCGACGGGCACACAGCGTGGACGCCCGGCTATCTGGCCGGGCAGCAAACGACATAACGATGCCGATGTGGGCATTGATATTGATAAATTTCGGGATTTCAGGAGATTTCATGTGTTACGTCAGTTGATAAATTGAATTACGGGTAAGCCGGGGTGTTACGTGATTTACCTGCTGATAACCGTGAAAACAACGGTTACTGAATTTTTAAATTTATCTGACAACCCAAGGTTGTTGACTGAATATAAGGGAAAATAATGCCGTTGATATTTGATGAGTTATCTGGCCTCCCGTCATGGGTGCCTGTTGTATTACTCTTCTCTCTCTCGTTTGTATTGGGTTTTCTCGCACGCCTTATCCTTCTCAGGTTTATTCGCTACTGGCAGAGTCGTGACCGAAAGCTCTTCAAGTCACTTGAAAAGCACCTTCGTGGATCGATGTTTCTTTTTATTCCCCTACTGCTGATCAATGTAGGGATAAATTACATTAACATTCATCCGGACCTGCTGGTATTTATCACCAATACAGTAAACGTCTTTATAATATTATCATTTTGTTCAGTGTTAATCCGGTTGACCAACGTAGCGCAGGATATGCTTTATATCCGCTACGACATTAATATTTCGAATAATCTTCGTGCGCGCAAAATTCGCACGCAGATCATTTATGTGAAGAAAGTCGTGATCGTCATACTGGTGTTATTCTGCCTCTCTCTGATTCTGCTCAGTTTCCCTGGCGTCCGGAAATTTGGCACCACTATCCTCGCCGGTGCTGGCGTAGCCGGTATTATCATCGGCTTTGCCCTGCAGAAGTCGCTGGTCAATCTGTTTGCCGGTATTCAGATCGCTTTTACGCAGCCGATCAAAATTGACGATGCGGTGGTGGTAGAAAAAGAATGGGGCTGGATAGAAGAGATCAACCTGACATATGTGGTAGTGCGAATCTGGGATTTGCGCCGGCTGGTGTTGCCGATCACCTATTTTACAGAAAATCCATTCCAGAACTGGACGCGCAATAATGCCCAGATTTTAGGCTCAGTTTTTCTCTACGTTGATTATTCGATGCCTCTGGAACCGCTGCGACAGCATTTTGATAAGGTGCTGAATGAAACCAAGCTTTGGGATCGGGAAACTAAGGTGCTTCAGGTGACCGATACCACCGAGAAAACCATGACCATCAGGATGCTGATGACCGCTCAGAACTCGCCGATAGCCTTTGATTTACGCTGTTACGTGCGGGAAAAGATGATTGAATTTATTCAGCAAAATTACCCGCAGAGTCTGCCTCACGTCAGGGCCTCCCTGACCGATACCGCTCCTGAGAAACGGAGTGAGTTGCAGGCGTTTTAGATAAAAGTGGAAGGTACAGCGAGCTGCTTAAGCGTCAGGGCCGCTGTACGTCCACTTCTTACTGATAGCCGACGCTGCATAAGCTCTCCTTTAATCCGCGAGTCATTCACGCTGGTAGTGATATCCAGGCATCCGGATGTCAGAAATCAGTCTGGAAGAGGCTTAAAAAGCTAAATTCAGGACCTTAATCATGTTCCAGGACGCCAGAATGACCAGTCCGATCTATACCTGCTGCTCAATCAATCGCTACAGGACTGTTTATGTTGTGCATCCGCGTTTTTTGTTTATTGACAGTTTTTCTCTACGGCTTGCAGGCTCAGGCCTATCCAGGTTTTCGCCAGCTAAGGTTATCCGACTCGACGCCGGAAGCTTTAAATGTGACGGTGTGGTATCCCGCGGCTTCTGAGGGAAATACAGCAGATAAAGGAAGTAATCCCGCTTTCGTTGGCGTTACGGTGATCCCCAATGCGCCGCCATTGGCTGGGGCTCACCCGCTGCTGGTTATCTCACACGGATACAACGGAAACTGGCGCAATCTGTCATGGATTGCCGCGGCGATGGTAGCTGAGGGATATATTGTTGCCGCTCCGGATCATCCAGGCACAACTACCTTTGATCAGAACCCGGTAAAGGCTAAAAAGCTGTGGCAACGTCCGCACGATTTGTCCCGGGTTATTGATTTCGTCACTCGCTCCCCTGCGCTTTTCGGCGTAACGGACAAGGACCGAATTGCTGCTTTAGGGCACTCTCTTGGCGGATGGACAGTCATGTCGCTCGCAGGTGCGCGATTTGACCCTTACCGGTTTATCCAGGATTGTCAAAACCATCCCCAACGGGGCGACTGTCGGTTGACAGAAAAGCTGGGTATTAATGAAGCATCTTCGCGGGAAAAAATGACGGCAAATAACAAGGATGGCCGGGTCCGGACTATCGTTGCTCTGGATTCTGGCTTAGCACCGGGTTTTACGTCTCAAAGTCTGAATGCGATACACATACCCGTCATGATATTAGCCGCCCAGGCGGACAAACTGGCAGATTTGCCTGCAGCCGGGGAGTCGGGATATCTGGCTGCCAACATCAATCCGGACTGGAGGCACTATGAAATAGTCGAGGGCGCCACGCATTTCAGTTTCATGCAGCGTTGTAAACCCGGCGCTGAAAACCTGTTACACAAAGAATCACCGGGTGATGAGATTGTTTGCCAGGATGGTGCCAATGCAAATAGATCGGATATTCATCAAAATCTGGTTCGTAAGATCAGTGCATTCCTGAATGCTGCTCTTGATTATTCTCCACCTGCTGTCGGAACAAGGTAGGCGATGCGCCAGTGACCCGCAGGAATTCACGATTAAAATTTGATTTAGTGGTGAATCCAGACTCCAGCATGATCTCCGTCACGGGCAAAAGGGTGCTTAACAGCAACACCTTTGCCCGTTCAATTCTGAAGCCGTTGATCCACTGCGAGACATTACACTGACTCACAGAATTGACCGCGCCGGAAAGTTGTCGTGCTGGTATACCTGTTTTTCGTGCCAGAAGCGTTAGCGTAAGATCAGGATTAAGATAAATTTGGCTTTCATAAACGTATTTTTCGAGTCTGTTATAAATCTCCGAAAACGCGTTCGCAGGCGTCACAGCATTAATGGGGATCGCTTCTTCCCTGCTATTATTCCCGGGTGTCGTTGTTCTTCCCGCACTGATAATAGCTGCGGCAATCAGAGGGAGCAGTGTCATCTGGAAAAAAACAATGATACCCGGTGCCTGTTCTCCAGCGGCGATGCTGAAGTCAATTGCAATCGCGAGATCGGTTAAAGCAGATATCCAAAGAAAGCTGCCTGCGAAAAAAGCCATCCTGACGATATGTGTTGTTTCAGTCAGTCGGCTCAGCGTGAATGTTGACTCCCCCCGCCATGCAATACGGAAGAGCTCACATCCATACCCCGCAAATATGATAAACAGGATAACATCCGTCGCAACGGGCCAATAAAACCTGAGCAATAAGGCCGTTGCTGGAGGCAATAAAAACATCAGCCAGCGATGCTGCTTATTCGTTTCCGTCATTGAGATGAAACAATGCCATGCCAGAGGAGGCAGCAGTATTGCCAGCACTGATTGAATATTCCTGAGCATGGCTGATTCGTATTGCCAGCGCAGCATGCTGAAACAAATAAGCGCTATACAGGCGAAAAGGAAACGCAGAGTGCCGCCGTGGCGTTTTTTTTCAGAGAATAGCGCTGTCACAATCAAAATCAGCAGCGCCACCAGCGTAATAACAGGAAAGGGAACAGAAAACATAGCCTCAGTACCCGAATAAAAGTTTATAAGCAATATTTGCATACATGCCGGTAACCTGTCGCCTTAAAAGTCATACCAACAAATTTTATCATCGGGGGTTTATCTCTGATGGCTTCTTGCAACGCCAGCACGTCCTCTCTGCCTGCCGATTCCGTTGCTGATAGCCGTCACATCCTCGTGAGTCACTGATCCTGTGCTGCCTGCAATCTGCCCCACTTTTAATTAACAGGACGGGGTAAGAACGGCTTCCGAAAGGCGTTCACCAGACGCGGTTGCTCATTCATTCTGCTGGTAGACAATACGGTATCCCTGACCCGCTTCAGACACGCGGGCAAATCCCTGCCGGTCTAAGTGCATTCCTGCAATCAGCAATTTTTCTCTTGCCGCTTGTGAGAGAATTTTTTTCCGCGTCTCTTCAGCCTGACGAGGGTCACAGTCAAAAACAACTGAGACTTCCGGGCGTGCTGCCTGGATAGGGGGGAAATGGACGATGTCTCCCCAGATCAATAAGCTTTCTTCAGCTGAAGTGATGCGAAATCCGGTATGCCCTGGCGTATGTCCTGGCAACCAGACCGGAGCAATGCCCTCAGCGATCTCATCCTGGTTAATCAGGCGTATCTTGCCGGCATACGCGCTTAGCGCCCGTCGGGCCAGCTTAAAATTACGCTGTCCGCGCTCATTTGCTCGTTTGAAGTTTTCTTCATCCTGCCAGTATTCCGCTTCAAGAAAATGAAGATGAAGTTCGGCATGTTTAAACATGGGCTGCTCTGCTGCATCCAATAATCCGCCAATATGGTCAGGGTGGCCGTGCGTCAGTAATACGCTATTCACCTCATCCGGGCTGACACCGGTTGCAGCAAGATGACATGCAAGCTGTCCGCCCACATTGTTCAGACCACCAGCACCAGCATCGACCAGCAGGGTTTGTCCCCTGCCCTGAATAAGATAGCCATTGATATGAATATTACCGGGCTGAGTGATACTGGCATTGTGTTGAATATCCGCCGCTTCTGCTATATCAATGCCTGACAGTAAATCCAGGCTGGCTGACATCACGCCATCACTGAGAGCGGTAACCAGATAATCCCCAATCTGACGCTTTGGAAAAGCAGGATAGTTCATAATTTCCTCTGATTAATTTCCGGCAGTATTTGGGGTGTCGCAGAGCCAGAACAATCAACACGCGCGGTGAATCCTGCGGCTCCTGAACGGCCTGTTGCCGTTTGTGCATAAAATCCTGTATCGCGTCTGGCGTGCGGAATGTTGTCATATGACAAAGGCGTTCGGCATAAATTGGATGTCTGCATCCGGGTACTATTTTGAAATAAATGATATCGACGCTTGCCGGCTTTGCGCCGGGAGTGCGGATACAGCGAGCACGGCAGACAGGCGTTATGTCGCTTAGGCCACCGCAACTGTCTACCTGCTCCAGCTAAATATACAAACTCAGGTCAGACATATTTTATGCACGTTCTTCGTTATCTGCTCCATGCGGCGGGGTCAGTTGCGACGTCAGCGGCGCATAACGGTATGCTCCGGTCACATCTGCTATCTGCGCAGCAGCTTCACGCGTCATCACATAGGCAATGCACTTCGCCGGCATTCTGTCTAACCCTGATGCCACCATCGTGAGTGCATGGCATCCCAGCCTCTCAACAAAACGTAATGGCTGGGTACTGAGCAACAGGATTTCATCTCTGGAAACAGCGGGCGCGATCCCTTCACACTCATAGAGGTTACGATGCCAGTCTGTGATGTGCTTCTGCCAGCGTGAAAAGTTGCCCCCTCCTTTCAGTAAATACTCTTCACTGGTTATCACCTGCGCATCTTTCACCGTATGAATGGCGAGATACATCGGGCAGTCCTGGCTCAGAGCCTGAAAGCGCTGGGAGCTGCTAAAGCCGTTAACAGAAATCAACGCTGGCAGTTTTTCCAGACTGTAAAACGCATTCCATTCTTTCTCACTTTCAGGATCGGTATAGCTGCACGCCACAAGGTAGAACATCGCCTCACCTCTGCATGAAATAAAGCAGTACTTTACAGCCCTGCTTAGTGACTTTAACTCATGCTATATGCTGTTATTCCAGTTATAAAACGATATTAACGCACCCGTTAGTGAGTTTTTGTCACTAACCAATCGTCTTACTTTTCGTATAAGGCAATTTTAATGCGCAGAAAAATCCCCAGCAGCGCTTCACTTCAGGCGTTTGAGGCTGCGGCCCGGCACGGTAATTTTGCCCGTGCCGCAGAGGAGTTGTCACTGACAGAAGGCGCCATCAGCCGACAGATTGCTCGCCTGGAGTCTCTGCTCAACTGCAGACTGTTTGACCGTACTAAAGCCCGGGTAAAGCTTAATCCGGTCGGGGCACGCTATGCTCATCACGTAAGGGAAATGCTCGAACGGCTTGAGCGGGATACACAGTTCGTTATGGGAATGCCTGAAGGCAGCAGAAGTCTGGAAATAGCCGTCCTGCCCACCTTTTGCAGCCGGTGGCTTATCCCCCGCCTCCGCGGTTTCCAATCTTTATACCCGGACATCACCGTGAATATCGCGGCCAGAACCGATCCCTTTATTATGACCGGCAGCGGTTTTGATGCGGCAATACATTTTGAACACCCTGCATGGGCGGGTATGTGCACCCACGCTCTGTTTAAGGAGAAACTGGTGCCGGTGTGCCATCCCGATCTATTAACCGATCAGAATGTGGTCGAACAATTAAACAGGCTGCCTCGTATTCACAGGCGGCAGAATCCTGATGCCTGGCTTCATTACGCTGAACAAAGTGGCATAGTCCTGGATAATCCGGCGCAGGGCGTAAGGTATGACCTTCATGAAATGGCTCTGGCTGCCGTGTTGGCGGGCCAGGGCGTAGCCATGATTCCGCGTATCTACGTCGAAAAGGAACTGGAAAGAGGAACACTGGTGGCACCCTGGCCGGACTCAGAGCAGTTGAGCAAGACATTTTGTCTGGTCAAACCGCTGGAAACAGGAATAAATGAATCTGCCCTGCAGGATTTTGAGCGCTGGTTGCAGGCTGAATCGTTGCTGGTGAGATGAAACCTTAAAACAGGCCGGCCACTTTTTAATGGAAGATGTCCCGTTGCCTGTCGCCGAACAGTTAATTGATTTTGTTAATCAACAGAATATGAGGTAGAGCCATGATCCTGATCGGAATGCTGGATTCACCCTATGTCAGACGGGTTGCTATTTACATGAAAGTATTGGGTATTCAATTTGAACATCGCCCGCTTTCGGTATTCAGCGATTTTGATGCCTTAGCAAAAATTAACCCAACCGTTAAAGTCCCAACGCTTATCACAGATGATAATCAGGTGCTGATCGACTCAACACTGATCATTAATTACCTTGAGAAATATTCCGGTCATACGCCTGTACCCACATCAGCGTCCGAGGCGGAAGAACAACGCGATCTGCGTCTTACCGGATTCGCCCTGGCTGCCTGCGAAAAAGCGGTGCAGATTGTCTACGAACAGCGTGTCAGGCCGGAAGAAAAACAACATCAGCCATGGGTGAATCGGATCACTCAACAACTTCATGGTGCCTGGCAAACGCTGGATAACGGGCTGCGGGAAAGTCATCCTGATATGTTGTCCGTGGCCGGTATCAGTATCGCAGTCGCCTGGAGTTTTACAGATGTGATGCTGCCGGATACGGTGAGCCGTGCGCGGTATCCTGAAGCGGCCAGATTTACATCACTGGCCGAACAGCAAACCGAATTTTTAACCACGCCGATGAAACAGGCCTGAAGGGTCATTAAGAGCGGTGACGCAGGATATGATAGCCGGGCTGCACAACGCTGGTATTCATTACCGGGCTGGATTGTTGTAATCGATGACAATCTCTTTCCGCCGCCAGCTTAGCGTCAGGGCGGCTCAATCCTGGCTGCCGCTGAGTCCGGCTATCATTCTATTTTTATCGCACACTAATCGGTGGCATAGATGGCGGCCTGAACAGGCAGGCGCTGGCTCGGCTTCGAGCTTCTTTCCATAAACAGCGTCGGGCATCTGTCGATACGGCCTGTTCACCTCTGTTTCTGCTGTCTCCTGTCTCCTTTTCATTCACTGTAATCAGTGACTCTATTCTCCGCGAATCCGTAACGCAGCTATCCGTACAAACCGGCTGACGATTATGCCTTTATGGATGCAACACTATAAAATGACTATTTTTCAATAAGTTAATTATAAAACGACCTCTCCGAACCGGGTTCCCCACCCGGTTTAATCCCCTCCTGCTAACTGCACCGCAGGAAAGGTTAAAGCAAAGATATTGCATTAAGGCCGCGCTGCCCGTATACCTGATTAAAGCTAATCCTTTGCATTAAGGTATAGATCATGACAGCCATCCAGCCCGCTTTGACACCTCAGTCTGCTGTGCGTCTGACGCTTTTCAGCTTCACTGGCGCGGTACTGATTTCAGCCACCAGCAGTGCCCCGACGCCGCTTTATCCGCTCTACCGCACGCTGTTTCATCTGAGCCCATCGCTGCTCACCGTGATATTTGGGGTCTACGCTTTCGCGTTACTGGCCGCGCTGCTGACGGTGGGGAAAATTTCTGACTATACCGGCCGCCGGCCACTGATGTTGCTGGCTCTGGCGCTCAATAGCGTGGCGCTGATGATTTTTATCTACGCTGATTCTGCCGCGGTTTTAATCGGCGCCCGGATGGTTCAGGGCTTTGCGACCGGTATCGCTTTACCAACCTTTGGAGCTACCCTGATCGATGCCAATAAACATCGTGGTCCGTTGCTCAACTCAGTCACCGCGTTTCTGGGAATGACGCTGGGAACGCTGGCAGGCAGCATCCTGGTCACTTACGCTCCCTTCCCTACCGTCACGCTTTATGCGCTGTTGTTGCTGACGATGCTGGTGATGATGGCGCTGTTACCGCTGATACCCGAAACCATTTCACCACAGCCGGGCGTGCTGGCTGCACTCCGACCGCAGGTGATGATCCCGCGTCGGGCGCTGGGGCCGTTGTTGAAAGTCGCGCCGGTGAACATTGCGACCTGGATGCTGGGCGGATTCTATCTCTCATTAATGCCGACGCTGGTGATCAGCGCTACCGGCCTGACTTCACCTTTTGTTGGCGGCAGCGTGGTGACGACCCTGATGCTGAGCGCGACCGCCGCGGTGTTTATCTTCCGGTCGTTAGCACCGGCGCGAGCGCTGTTAATCGGTACGCTGATGCTGATAGCTGGCGTCAGTGTCACGCTGACTGGCGTTGGTTTGCATAGCGTCGCCTTGCTCTATCTCGGTACTGTTATTGCGGGACAGGGATTTGGCTCAATCTTTTCAAATGTGCTGAAGATCATTATGCAACTGGCGGAAAGCCATGAGCGTGCCGGGTTGTTCTCTGCCTTTTTAATCAAAAGCTATCTCGCCTTTGCCGTACCGGCGATTCTGGCAGGCATCGCCGCGCCACACATTGGTCTGACCCAGACCGTATTTCTTTATGGCATGACGATAGTGATGCTGGCGCTGGTGTCGCTGCTGGCGGTGCGATCCGGTTCATTTGCCAGCACAGCACAATCCTGAGGAGTGGGCTGAATGACGTGCCGTCAGTCGGCACGTCATTCACAAACGGCGATTATCATTTACACTCAACGGGTTGATTCACTGAGCGCTGTCGAGGCGTAACGCCATAAATACCATGCCTGAATCCGGTCCTGATAATGCTTTAGCGCTGTTTTCACCCGCCACGCGGCGCTGGTTTTCTACCGCCTTCGACGCCCCTACGCCGGTGCAGCAGTCGGCATGGCAGGCTATTGCCAGCGGTCAGCACTGTCTGGTGATTGCGCCAACCGGCTCAGGGAAAACTCTGGCGGCTTTCCTGACCGCAATCGACTCTCTGTTCCATTTACGCACCGGGCAGCCTGCGCCTGACCGCCAGACCACCACCCGCATTTTGTACATATCGCCGGTAAAAGCGCTGGCGGCCGATGTGCAGCGCAACCTCAATGTCCCGCTGGCCGGCGTGGTTGCCGAACGTCAGCAACGCGGCGAGCCAGAGATAAGGTTGCAGGTCGGGATGCGATCCGGTGACACGCCCAGCGCGGAGCGGGCAAAACTGCTGCGACGGCCACCGGATATTCTGATTACGACCCCGGAATCGCTGTTTTTGATGCTGACCTCAAAAGCCCGCGATACGTTGCAGGGCGTCACCACGGTAATCGTTGATGAAGTGCATGCGGTGGCGGGATCAAAGCGCGGTTCTCAACTGGCGCTCAGCCTTGAGCGGCTTGATGCATTACTGCCGCAGCCCGCTCAGCGCATTGGCCTGTCCGCCACGGTACGCCCGGTCGAACGGGTGGCGGCATTCCTTGGCGGCTGTCAGCCGACTCAGGTGGTGAATCCCGCCGCTGGCCGCACCTTGCATCTCAGCATTGAAGTGCCGGTGACCGACATGACCGATATCGCCAGCGATCCGAAACCTCATAGCGGGACGGGCCAGGCCAGCGGATCTATCTGGCCCCATATTGAAACCCGCATTCTGCAGCTGGTAATGGCGCATCGTGCCACGCTGGTGTTTGCTAACTCACGCGGGCTGGCAGAAAAACTGACCGCGCGACTGAATGAACGCTACGCGGCGGCGCAGTCAGCGGAAAAACAACCGCATCCGGCGCAGCAATATGACTCTTTTGCCGGCGGCAGCCAGAATCGCAGCGACAGCGCGTCCGCGGTTATTGCGCGATCCCACCACGGTTCGGTATCGAAAGAACAGCGCAGCGAAATTGAGTCGGCGCTGAAACAGGGTGAACTGCGCTGTGTGGTGGCGACGTCGAGCCTTGAACTCGGCATTGATATGGGGCCGGTCGATTTGGTGATTCAGGTCGGCGCGCCGTTATCAGTGGCCAGCGCGCTGCAACGGGTAGGCCGGGCCGGACATCAGGTTGGCGGAGCCTCGACCGGTATCCTGTTTCCCCGCACCCGCCGCGATCTGCTTGACGCCGCCGTGACGGTACAGTCGATGCAGAACGGTCAGCTTGACGCCCTTTCGCCGCCGCGTAACCCGCTGGACATTCTGGCGCAGCAGACGCTGGCAGCGGTCTCTATGGATCCGTTGCAGGCGGATGAATGGTTTGAACGGGTGCGGCGTGCCGATCCGTTCCGCACTCTGTCACGCCGCGTGTTCGACGCTACGCTGGATATGCTGGCCGGCAAGTTTCCGTCGGATGATTTCACTCATCTGCGTCCCCGCCTGGTCTGGGATCGCCAAAGCGGCCTGCTAACGGCGCGGCCCGGCACTCAACATATGGCCGTCACCAGCGGCGGCACCATTCCCGATCGCGGCATGTTCAGCGTTATTCTGCCGGAGGGCGAAGAGCAGTCAGGTTCGCGCCGGGTCGGCGAGCTGGATGAAGAGATGGTTTACGAATCGCGGGTGAATGACATCATTACCCTCGGCGCAACGTCATGGCGGATCCAGCAGATAACCCACGATCAGGTGGTGGTGGTGCCAGCGCCAGGCCGATCCGCACGTCTGCCGTTCTGGCGCGGCGAAGGTATTGGCCGTGCCGCCGATGCGGGTGCCAGCCTGGCGGTTTTTTTACGCCAGCTTGATAGCGCCGCGCCCGACGAGGCACAACGTTATCTGCGCTCACTCGGGCTGGATGACAATGCGGTCAACAATTTGCTGGCGTTACTGGCGGAACAGCGCTCAATCACCAGGGTTCTTCCCAGCGATCGCACCCTGGTGATTGAGCGCTGCCGTGATGAAAGTGGTGACTGGCGGGTGATCCTGCATTCCCCCTAGGGGCAGCGTATCCATGCGCCCTGGGCGCTGGCGATTGCGGCACGCATTCAGCAGCGCCTCGGCATTGATGCGTCCGTGGTCGCCAGCGACGACGGCATCATTGCCCGCTTTCCCGACAGCGAAGGTCGGGTGCCAGGCGCGGAACTGTTTGTGTTTGATGCCGATAACCTGACGCAGCGCGTTTCTGACACCATCGGCGGATCAGCGCTGTTCGCCGCCCGCTTTCGTGAATGCGCTTCCCGGGCGTTGCTGCTGCCGAGGCGCAATCCGGGTAAACGATCCCCGCTCTGGCAGCAGCGTTTACGGGCTGGTCAGCTGCTGGAAGTGGCTCGCCAGTATCAGGATTTCCCGATCCTGATTGAGACCGCACGCGAGTGTCTGCAGGACGTGTACGACTTGCCCGCCCTGCACCGTCTGATGAATCAGATACAGCAGGGAAGCGTGCAGTTTGTCGAGGTCACGACTGACGTCCCCTCACCGTTCGCGGCGCCGCTGCTGTTTGGCTATGTTGCAGAATTTATCTATGCCAGCGATGCGCCGCAGGCAGAGCGCCACGCTTCTTTACTGGCGCTCGACAGTAACCTGCTGGGCGAACTGTTGGGTCAGACCGATAAAGGTGATTTGCTGGCTCCGGCCGTTGTCGGGCAGGTAGAACAGGAGTTACAGCGCCTGGAGCCACGCTATCAGGCCCAGCATGCCGAAGGCATCGTCGATCTGCTACGTGAACTCGGCCCGCTGTCGCAAGCTGAAATTGAGGCGCGTTTCAGCGGCGATCGGCAACAGGCCATGGCGGCATTACGGCAGTTTGCGGCGGCACAGCGGGTAATCCCGGTCACCCTTGCCGGTGAGGTGCGCTGGGCGGTGGTTGAAGATGCCGCCCGTCTGCGTGATGCCGTTGCCGCAGGGGTTAATCACATTGATACCAGTGATTTTTACGGCCCGCATGAAACCAACAAGCTCATCAGAAAAGCGTTGCATCCTTACCCACAGGACCTGTGCATTGTGACTAAAGTCGGTGCCCGGCGGGATGATAAAGGAGGCTGGCTGCCAGCGATGGAGCCGGAAGCGCTGACCCAGGCGGTAGAAGATAACCTCCGTCATCTGGGACTGGATGTGATCGAGGTGGTAAATCTGCGCAGCATGTTTAATGCCGCGAAGCCCAAAGAGGGTTCGCTGGAACCGCAACTGGCGGCATTGCTGGAACTGCAATCACGCGGGCTGATCCGGCATATCGGTCTGAGCAACGTTACGCAGCAGCAGATTGCCGAGGCGCAGGCTATGACGCCGATTGTCTGCGTGCAGAACATGTATAACCTGGCAAATCGTCAGGATGATGCGCTGGTCGATCAGCTGGCACAACAGCAGATCGCCTATGTGCCGTTCTTCCCGCTGGGCGGCTTCTCACCGTTGCAGTCGACCCGATTAAGTGACGTTGCCACTTCGCTGAATGCCACCCCAATGCAGGTGGCGCTCGCCTGGCTGCTGCGCCGTTCGCCCAATATTCTGCTGATCCCTGGCACCTCCTCACCGGAGCATTTGCAGGAGAACCTCGCCAGCGCCCGCCTGACGTTAACCGATGAGATCATGACAACGCTCAACGGCTTCTGAAGCCTGTAGCCCGCCTGGCGGGCTTTTTTATCCGCGGGATGCCCTCAGAAACGCCTGAGGCATTCCGTGAGCTGCGGCCGATCGCTACAGCCGATGTGATGATCGATTCTGTCGATCATGTAGGGATAAAACGGATTCGAGGTGGCACGCATAATCGAGTCGAGGCCGACAATCAGCACCGCACTCTCACCGCGCAGCGACAGCGTGCCAAAGCTGATGCCGAACTGATTTTTTACCGCTGGCTCGCTGCCATATAACCCATCCTGCGGCGGAAACGGGATCGCGACGTGCGACAGAGAATAGAGACCGGCCGGGTAATTGATCGCCAGAGGTTGCGTCTGTTCAGTGGTCTCACCGGCACGCACGGTTTTGGTCACCATATTTAGCGAGGTCGCCGAGGCGTTGGTGATCACCGTTGAGGTATATAAACGTCGGGCAGCCGGCAGCAACTGATTAACGGCGGTGTAAGAGGAGTGACGAAACAGTGGACTGACGCTGACCGCCTGATTGATATCGAATAACACCAGCTCACTGCCGTTATCCGGCAGATAGTTATACAGCGAGCGGATAACCGACGGGGTGCTGACGGTCGAGTCCATCACCGACTGAAAGGTCAGTACCGGCGGGAAGTCGGCCAGCTGCTGACGCCGGGCCTCCTGCACAATCTGTTTTTGCAGCGCCTGGGTGAGTAAATAGGTCTGGCGGGCCGCGTGTACCGGAAAGGAGTTGTATTTGAAGGGATTGAACTCTGGCACAATGTTCAGCCACGCGGTTTTGGAAAAAGCTGGAAAGATGGAAGGCAGCCCGGCGATACCGGCAAACCGGGCGAAGCGGGTTACCCCAATCATCGGTGACAGCAGGATCAGCTGCTGCGGGCGGCGTAAATGGTGATCGGCCAGGCTATCGAGGGTGTATTTCACCGCCAGCGCCCCGCCGTTTGAAAATCCAACCAGATGCAACGGCGCATTCTCACCCGCCAGCCGGGTAGCTTCACGTACCGCTAGTCGCGTGGCGGCCAGCCAGTCCTGCCAGTCTACATCGGTCAGACCCGCCGGGACCGTGCCGTGACCGGGTAACCGCAATGCCACCGCGACAAAACCCTGCTGCTGATAAGCTTCTGCCACATGGCGCAGGCTATAAGGACTGTCAGTCAGGCCGTGCAGTAGCACTACCGCGCCACGCGGTATGCCCGCGGGCCGCAGCACATAAGAGCGGTTCCAGTCGTGATCAAAACTTTCAGGGTAGATCATGCTGTGGGCGTAGTAGCGATTGAGCGGTGTTTTCTCATCCGCCTCCAGCTTGTCGCTGACCTGCCGTTTCATCTCATCGAACAGCCGGTTCTCTGCCGTCAGGTAATCGGCATAGCTGGCGTGATCGAGCTGCCCGACGCTTAACTCATGCGGAACCCAGGTGTGCCAGCGGTGTAATTCTGGTCCGCGACCGGCCTCATAGACCCGCAAAATCAGCAACAGTATCACCACCAGCGCAGCGGCGAGCGTGATACGTCTGGCCCAGCGGGCAATAAAAGTTAACGTCCTGCTCATGCATCCTTTCCTGAGAAATTAAAATCCATAACGGAACCAGGCAAATAAGACATTGCCGTTGTTATAGGTCCCGGGAATATAAGTGAACTGAAGATTAAGTGCTTTATAACCGGCGGAGAACAGCGGCAATACGATCGGCAACGGAATATATCCGCCGAAATCATCGCGCGCCGTTATGCCTGCGGTCAGTCCCGCGCCTAACCGAAAGTCCTGATTCGCGCCCGGATACCAGCCTTTCTCCCAGCCATAACCGACAATCGGCTGCCATTTATTGTGCGAGTCTTTAAACGCCATCGCATATAACGCGCTCCAGTTGCCGCTGTCGTTGTAACGTGAAATCCCCAGACCACCGCCCCACGGCATCTCGTTATAGTGGTCGGTTTTCTCTTTGTCATACATGAAGCGGGCATGCCAGCTGATAAAAGGCAGATAAACATCGGTGTGCTGCGGCACATTCCACGTTGTGGCGACATCATCCGTCACGCCGTCCCACCACGAAGAAAGTGATGAAACCGCGGTTTCTGCGTAAAGCGGCCCGGCGGCCAGCGTCGAGGTAAGCAATACCGTTGCAATGGCATTTTTCATAGCAGGTCTCGTCAGCGCGCGCAGGTCATGACGAATGAGTATAGCGCAGCGCCTGAGATGCAGATTGTCAGCGGTCATGCTTCGCTTAATTCACTGATAAGCCACACTAAGCCGGTTAGCATCCGCCGTGCCGATCGGCCAGCAAGCAGAATTTCAGGCTGAAATCGCCAGCGGTGCGCACATTTTAACCGAGGGTTTTCTGCTGATTACAGTGAACGTCAGGCGGAGGAGATAAGGGGTTCAGACCAGGTATGGCGCGGTCTTCCGCGTATCAGGATAAAAAAAACCGGACTGGGTTCAGTCCGGTTTCGGTGTGACGCTGGCGGAAAAAATTAGCTGGCGTTCGCCACTTCGGATTTTTCGCCAAACTTCTCTTTCATATGGGACTCAATCTCTTCCAGACTCTTGCCGCGCGTCTCAGGCACCATCGCCATAACAAAGATCAGCGAGCCGACGTTAATCGCAGCAAAGATGAAGAAGGTGGTGCTGCCGGCATATTCCATTATCGGCGGGAAGCCAAAGGCGACGATCGCGTTAAAGATCCACTGTAATGAGACTGCGCCACCGGTCAGTACGCCACGCAACTGCATCGGGAACAGTTCCGACATCATCAGCCAGTAGACCGGTGAGATGCACATCTGCATACAGAACAGGAACAGCAGAATACAGCCCAGGGCGAGGTAGCTCTGCATCAGGCTCGGGCTGATGAAGGTCATCACCGCTCCCAGCAGAATCTGCGAGGTGATCACCAGACAGAGGCCGGTAATCAGCATCGCCCGACGCGGGAAGCGACTGACCGCCCAGATACCCACAATGGCCGCCACGACGGAGACCACCCCGTTACCGATGGTCGCGGCAATCGAGGCGCTGGTGCCCAGCCCGGTCTGTTTAAGGATGATCGGGGTGTAATACATAAAGCCATTCACCCCGGTGAACTGGGCAACAAAGCCCAGCCCGACACCGATGATCATCAGACGGATCACCCACTTCTCGCGGATCAGGGTTTTCGCATCAGGTCCGCGCTCTGCCGCCCGCGCCTGCTTCTTCATCTGCGCCATTTCATGACGCACTTCACGCGGCGTTTCGCGCAGGTATTTAAGGATTTTTTTCGCTTCTTTAAGACGACCTTCGGCCACCAGCCAGTGAGGCGACGCTGGCACAAAGAAGGTCCCGATAAACAGCAGCAGGCCCGGCACCATGGCAATCGCCAGCATGTAACGCCACAGATGCTCATCGTGCAGCAGGTAGCTCAACAGAGTACTGGCCACGTAGGCGATCAGCTGTCCGGTAACTATCATCAGCTCATTACGACTGACCAGCGGCGCACGCAGTCGCGGCCCGGCAATTTCCGCGATGAACACCGGCACGGTGGACGAACCGCCGCCAACCGCAATACCGAGCAGGAAACGCATCGCCACCATCACATTGACCGACGGTGCCAGCGCCGTGCCCAGCGAGCCCAGCACAAACAACACGGCCAGGCTGCGCAGCGTGATACGACGTCCGAAGCGATCGGAGAAGAAGCCGCTCAGGAACGAACCGATAGCCGCACCGAACACCAGTGAAGAAGCCACTAACCCTTCAGTGAAGGAGTTCAGCCCCAATCCGCCCTGATCCGGCGGTGAGGTCATATAAGGTAAGGCACCCGAAATAATCCCGGTGTCATAACCAAAAGCCAGCGCACCCATAGTGGCTACCAGCACCACTAAAAAAATACGCTGGCGTACCGTATCGGCAGGCGCGTGTTCGCCCGCTTCACCAGAGTCTGGTGTATTCGTACTCATAATTACCCTGCCATTAACAAGTTAAACATCCGTTGATTAAATTTCATACGGAATAAAAATGGAACTTTTTTACCGATTGGGAGATGAAGTGTAGACGGTATTTTTGAATTAGCTTTAGCAATGCGCTTTTTATGGCGGGATAATTAATTACAAAACAGTGCGCCGAAATAATAGCGGAAGTCGCGCCGGAAGGAGGCGCGGAATAGTGACGAAGCGAAACTTAATTTAACATTATATTAACTCTTTCAGCTCGCTCTGAATCCAGTTTAGGAAGTGGCTAACGCGGGGAAACTGGGCAAAGCCGCGCGGGTAGACCAGATGGTGCGCGCTGACCGGCAGACTATAGTGCTCCGGCAATACCCTGACCAGTTTACCGCTGCGTATATAATCCTCAGCCAGCAGCTCGCTTTCAAAAATAAGCCCATGACCCAACATGGCAGCCTCCAGGCTCATATAGGATCGGTCAAAGCGAAATAACCACTCATTATCCGGCTGGGGTAATTGCTGAGCAGCAAACCACTGCGGCCACTGAATAAGCGGCGATTCCGATAATATCAAAGCATGATGAATTAAATCGCTAGCCTGATTAACCGGATGGCGGGCTAAATAGCCGGGCGAAGCCAGCACCGACATTCTTTCATGGCGGATGGTTTTAATGTCGAATGACTTCCAGTCCGGAAAACCGTGACGCACCGCAATATCAATATTATCGCGGCTGAAAGATAAGTTCTCGTAGGAGCAGGAGAGCGTCAGCTGGAATTCGGGATAGCTGTCACGGAATTTATGGATCCGCGGTAGCAGCCACAGCAGGCCAAAACTGGGCGCACAGTGAATACGCAAATTGCTGCGCGCTTTCTCATTACTGATGCGCGCCGTCGCCTGCGCCAGACCCAGCAGTATCGGGCTGATTTCCTTCAGGTAATGTTCACCCGCCAGCGTCAGCACCACCCCTTTTGCCGAGCGATTAAACAGGATGCAGCCCAGTTCACGCTCCAGTTTTGCCAGCTGATGACTGGCGGCAGAAGGCGTAATGCTTAATTCCTCCGCCGCACGCGCCACGTTGCCAAAATGGGCAACCTGTTCAAACACCCGCAGCGATTTAATTGACGGTAAGTGGTCGGTCTGCTTTTCCATCTCTCCCTCCGTGCAGAAAATTTGTGATGTGTGCCCGTTTTTAAACCGCAGAAATGTTAACTGCATCAAACCAACAAATTCATTCAGCATCAAATGAATTTTTTTGCATTGCCAATATCGACGGCTTTATCAATTCTGATCGTGACCCTGCCGGTAGGCATACCGAACCACTAATAATTATTCTTCTGGAGTGGACCATGTTACTTGAAAATAAAGTTGCGATTATCACAGGTGCGGCTTCGCAGCGCGGCATCGGCCGTGCAACAGCCGCCTGTTTTGCTCACCACGGTGCCCGCGTCGTGGTGCTGGATTTAGATCTGCAGGCGGCCAGAGCCAGCGCACTGGCGTGTGGTGATGGCCATCTGGGGCTGGCCGCCGACGTGACCGATCCGCTTACGGTGCGCCGCGCAGTCGATCAGGTGCTTGAGCACTACGGTCGCATCGATGTGCTGGTCAACAATGCCGGTATCACCCAGCCGGTAAAAACGCTGGATATCCGCGTGGAAGATTACAATCGCATCCTTGATGTGAACCTGCGCGGCACGCTGCTGATGTCACAGGCGGTGATCCCCACCATGCAGCAGCAGAAAAGCGGCAGTATTGTCTGTCTCTCATCCGTCTCCGCACAGCGTGGCGGCGGTATCTTTGGCGGTCCGCACTACAGCGCAGCCAAAGCTGGCGTGCTGGGGCTAACCAAAGCGATGGCGCGCGAATTTGGTCCCGATCAGATTCGTATCAATGCAATTACTCCCGGTCTGATCCAGACCGATATCACCGGCGGTCTGCTGCAGGATGAGCGCCGCCACGCCATCATCGACGGTATTCCGCTTGGCCGCCTTGGCGCAGCCAGCGATGTCGCCAACGCAGCGTTGTTTCTCGCCAGCGATCTCTCCGGTTACCTGACCGGCATCACGCTCGACGTCAACGGCGGCATGCTCATCCACTAACAAGCGCCCTGCCCTGCCCGCACTCGGCGGGCTTATACCGGGAGTGAATACCATGACCACGCTTAACCTGAGCGCAGCCGCTGCTGCGCGCGATCTCACCTATCGCAAAATCGCCTGGCGCTTAATGCCCTGGCTGATGCTGTGCTACCTCTGTGCCTACCTTGACCGCGTGAATGTCGGCTTCGCTAAATTACAGATGATGGACGACCTGTCGCTGAGCGAAACGGTCTACGGGCTGGGTGCCGGGATCTTCTTCATCGGCTACTTCTTTTTTGAAGTCCCCAGTAATCTGATTCTGCATCGGGTCGGCGCTCGCCGCTGGATCGCCCGCATCATGATCACATGGGGCATGATCTCGGCGCTGTTCGCGCTGGTCGAAACCGCATGGCAGTTCTATCTGCTGCGCTTCCTGCTTGGCGTAGCCGAGGCCGGCCTCGCGCCGGGCTTGCTGCTCTATCTTACCTATTGGTTCCCCTCCTACCGACGCGCCCGTATGACGGTGCTGTGGTTTATTGCCATCCCGCTCTCCGGAATGATCGGCGGCCCGCTCTCTGGCTGGATTATGGCTACTTTTGCCGGCTTTCATGGCTGGGCAGGCTGGCAATGGATGTTCCTGCTGGAAGCTATCCCTACGGTTGCAATGGGTTTAGTGGTGCTGCTGGTGCTGAAAGATCGTGTTGAGCAGGCGGACTGGCTGGATGAAGACGAAAAACGCCGGGTACGCGCCGATCTTGATGAGGACAACCAGCAGAAAGCCTGTCACAGCACGGTCAAAGCGTTTGTCGCTGATAAGCGTCTGTGGCTGCTGGCGCTGATTTATTTCTGTGTGGTAATGGGCCAGTACGCCCTGACCTTCTGGTTGCCGACGCTGGTGAGAAACTCAGGCGTCAGCCAGCCGCTGCATATTGGCCTGCTGACCAGCCTGCCCTACCTGTGCGCCATCATTTTTATGCTGCTGGCCGGTCGCAGTGGCGATCGTCATCGTGAGCGGCGCTGGCATCTGGTTATCCCGATGCTGGTGGGACTTATCGGCTTGTCAATGGCGACCTTAATGAGCCACAGCGTCTCTCTGTCGCTGCTCTCGCTGTGCATCGCTGCCGCCGGCATCCTCTCTGCTTCATCGCTGTTCTGGATGCTGCCAACCAATCTGCTGGGCGGAGTCTCTGCTGCCGCAGGCATCGCCGCCGTGAACTGTATTGCTAACCTGGCGGGTTTCTTCTCGCCGTGGCTGATTGGTGCCATCACCACGGCAACCGGCTCGCCCGCATCGGGAATGTATTTTATCGCTGCCGTACTGCTGGGTGGCGCGCTGTGCGTGCTGCGCATCCGGGCAGCAGACGTTAATCGTTAAACAGGAGGTAACATGACTGACCATCTGCACGCATCTTCCGGTCTTTCGCTGCAACAACGCGCCACCAATATTCGCCGCCATGCCTTATTAATGGGTCAGGTTCAGGGACAGGGCTACATCGGCCAGGCGCTGGGTGCCGCCGATTTGCTGGCTGTCAGCTATTTTCATGCCATGAACTATCGTGCCGACCAGCCTGACTGGGAACAGCGCGATCGCTTCTATCTGTCGATTGGGCATTACGCTATCGCGCTGTATGCCGCGCTGCTTGAAGCGGGCGTGATACCGCCAGAGGAACGTGAAACATACGGCACCGATGAAAGCCGTTTACCGATGTCGGGAATGGCAGCCTATACGCCGGGAATGGAGATCACCGGCGGCTCACTCGGTCATGGATTGGGTATCGCGGTTGGCGCCTGCCTCGGCCTGAAGCAGAAAGGATCGACGGCGCGGGTTTTCAACCTACTTTCTGATGGCGAGCTGAATGAAGGATCGACCTGGGAAGCAGCGATGTCTGCCTCGCACTGGCAACTGGATAATCTGATCGCCATTATCGACGTCAACAATCAACAGGCTGATGGTCACAGCAGCGAGATTCTTGCCTTCGAGCCGATCGTGGATCGCTGGCAGGCTTTTGGCTGGTATACGCAGCGGGTTGATGGCAACGACATTGCAGCCTTACAGGCAGCCTTTGATGCCGCCTGTAGCTGGCCGGACCCGCAACCCCGGGTGATTATTTGCGATACCCGAATGGGTAAAGGCGTCTCCTTTCTGGAGAGTCGTGAGAAAACGCACTTCATTCGGGTCGATGCCGATGAGTGGGATAAAGCCCTGACCGCGCTGGAGCAAGGAGCCTGAGATGAGTTCACAACCACAGAAAAAACGCCTGACGACCTCAGCAATGATTGCATCGATCGCCGCCGAGGGTCAGCCCACGGTCTCAGCACCGTTTGGACATGCGCTGGTATCACTGGCGCAGCAACGGCCTGATGTGGTCGGCATGACGGCTGATTTAAGCAAGTACACCGACCTGCACCTGTTCGCTGATGCGTTTCCTGAACGCTTCTATCAGATGGGCATGGCGGAACAATTGCTGATGAGCGCGGCGGCCGGGATGGCGCGTGAAGGCTTTACCCCGTTCGTCACCACTTATGCCGTGTTTGCTTCACGCCGGGCCTATGATTTTATCTGTATGGCAATCGCCGAAGAAAATCTGAACGTCAAAATTGCCTGTGCGCTGCCCGGCCTGACCACCGGTTACGGCCCCAGTCATCAGGCCACCGAGGATCTGGCTATCTTCCGTGGGATGCCTAATCTCACCATTATCGATCCCTGCGATGCGCTGGAGATTAGCCAGGTGGTGCCCGCCATCGCAGAACATCAGGGTCCGGTTTATCTGCGGCTGCTGCGTGGTAAGGTCCCGCTGGTGCTGGATAAATATGACTATCGCTATCAGCACGGTAAAGCTCAGCGTCTGCGTGGCGGTAAGCATGCGGTGATCATCAGCAGCGGGTTAATGACGATGCGGGCGCTGGAAGCCGCCGAGGCGCTGGAGAAACAGGGCATTGAGGTGGGGGTGGTGCATTCACCGGTCATCAAGCCGCTGGATGAAGCGACCATCCTGCGCGAAGCGGGGGAAGCGGTCGACATGAATCGGCTGGTGATCACGGCTGAGAATCACTCGGTGGTAGGCGGGTTAGGCGAGGCGATTGCCGGGGTACTGATGCGTAACAATGTCACGCCGCGCTTTAAGCAAATCGCACTGCCGGATGCGTTTCTGGCGGCAGGTGCATTGCCAACGCTGCATGATCGTTATGGCATCTCTACCGAGGCGATGGTCAAACAAATCACCGCCTGGCTGGCGGGCTAATCCGCATCGAAACCGGGCCTGGCCCGGTTTTTTTTCTGCTTTCCTCTTTCTGGTTTCTGTCGTTCTCTTCAGCCTGCTATCTCTTAATCCCCGTTCCGCCGGGAAAGCCTTAGGCAACGCCGAATCCCCAATCACGCTTTACTGATTGCAGTGGACGGCGACTTTCTGACAACACAACGAAATCTGAAGGCAGCACAACCGCGGGCGACGGCCTTTGTTCTTATCCGGATAAGATGGCAAAGTCTGGTTTACTCCCCGGATAGCGCTATTCACTGTAAACAGCAAATGGGCCAGTTAGCGATTTCCAGCCTGCGATGATGGGGGTATATGACGGGATGAGGCTCAAACTGTGCTAAACAAAACGCTGTTACCGATCGCAGTGAACGTTATGTTGCTGAACCATGCTGGTTTCGTCACGCGAGTCTGCGGACATATCCTGACGACACCGCGTTTCGTCAGCCTCAGTTAACAGCCTGCAAGACAGAATCGCTTATCGGGAGAATAGCAGGCAGAGAGTGAAGTTTTTCCGTCTGAAAAAAGTTATCCACTTTTTCTGTGGATAACTGAGGGATATTTTCTGAGTATCTTTTTTCAGTGTAGCTTCACGGCTTCGCTGCCGTGCCAAAACGCACCTTTTATCAGCCAATCGCTTCGCCTTAAGGCTGTTAATTACGCCCTGAAGGAGTGAAATCGTGGCGATTTCAGGCTGAAATTTTAGATGGTTACCTATAATAAACAGCTACTTAGATACTAAATAACTCTGGCGCACTAATTTGTAGCAGGCAGAGGTCTTTACAGCAGCCTGTTTGCACGGGTCTGAGCCGGTTTGAACGAATGTAAATTTAAAGTTAAGTGGTTACTAATGAACCAGCCACCGCAATTCTTTCATTGCATTGCTGTTATTGTTTTGTCCCGGTTGGCTGACTGAAGAGAAGCGTGCAGTAATAACGCTTATCCACGGCTTTGGCTTTGGCTCTGGCTCTGGCTCTGGCTCTGGCTCTGGCTCTGGCTCTGGCTCTGGCTCTGGCTCTGGCTCTGGCTCTGGCTCTGGCTCTGGCTCTGGCT
>NZ_JBNPYB010000029.1:0-20264 GCF_050432985.1 Pantoea sp. AN62
TGGTCGGAAAAACGCTTCTTCATGGGGATGTCCTCATGTGGCTTATGAAGACATTACTAACATCGGGGTGTACTAATCAACGGGGAGCAGGTCAAAACCGATCTGCTTTATCAACCCGGCTAACAGGCTGTCTGGCCTGACTCTTTCTGCTGACGGTTAGCGCGTAAATCCGGTTTTCTATTGCTGGCTTTTAATTGATGCCAGCCAGCTCCGGTTTACCCTCTGCGGATAAAAAATGCTGCAATTTCGTACGGTTATTGCCGGTCGCAGACGATCACCTTTATCTGAAAAGAAAAATTGCTAATGCTTTCAAAGCATTTGCTGTTCATCCCCCCTGGCGACAACCTGTGCACATTAGGCTAAAGTAATGTCTCATTTGTTGGAGGTCCGGAGTGACTATGTACGATCAATACGACGCCCTGATTTTCGATATGGACGGCACCATTCTCGATACTGAGCCGACACATCGAAAAGCGTGGCGTCAGGTACTGGCGCGTTATGGAATGACGCTGGATGAAGCGCGTATTGTCGGCTTTAATGGTGCTCCTACCTGGCGACTGGCGCAGTTCATCATCGAAACGAATCAGTCGTCTCACGATCCTCATCTTCTTGCCGCCGAAAAGACCGCCGCAGTGAAAGCCATGCTGTTGGAAAATGTTCAGCCGCTTCCTTTGATGGAGGTGGTGAAGGCTTACCACGGGCGTCGTCCTATGGCAGTCGGTACCGGCAGTGAACACAGCATGGCAGATGCGTTACTGACGCAGCTGGGCGTGCGTGAGCTGTTTTCCGCCGTGGTCGGCGCTGATGACGTACAGCGGCATAAACCTGAACCAGATACCTTCTTACGCTGCGCCGAGCTGATGGGCGTGGCGCCAGAGCGCTGTGTGGTTTTCGAAGATGCAGATTTTGGCGTTCAGGCGGCGAAAGCGGCAGGGATGGATGTGGTGGACGTCCGCTTACTGTGAGTGAGATGCTCGCCTATGCCTCATTGTTCGGCAGCAGTTTTTTAAGTGCGACGCTCCTGCCAGGAAGCTCTGAAGCACTGCTGATAGCACTATTAATTGCAAAAAAGACGTCAGTTTATGGGTTGCTTTTGGCCGCATCACTGGGAAACACCTTGGGCGGCTTAACCAACATTTTTCTTGGTCGCTTGCTGCCGTTAAAACGTCAGGGGCGATGGCATGACACAGCAATGACGTGGTTGCACCGATTGGGTCCTGCAGCACTGTTATTTAGCTGGTTACCAGTGATAGGTGATCTGCTCTGCGTGCTTGCAGGCTGGTTACGCTTCGCCTGGTTACCGGCGATGTTGTATCTCGCTGTCGGTAAAACACTGCGTTATATCGTTATCGCGACCGCCACATTACAGGGTATGCAATGGTGGCATTGATTCGCACAGATTCGAGGCTACGGTTAACATTATGCTGAACAAAAATAAATTATTCTCACAGCGGGAGGTTAATGTGATCCCGGACGTATCTAAAGCGCTCTCCTGGCTGGAAGCGCATCCTGATGCCCTCAAGGGTATCGGCCGTGGCATCGAACGTGAAACGTTGCGCGTGCAGGCAGACGGTAAGCTGGCGGAAACCGGTCACCCCGAATCACTGGGTTCGGCGCTGAAGCATGACTGGATTACCACAGACTTTGCCGAAACGCTGCTGGAGTTCATTACGCCAGTGGATCACAGCATTGATCACATGCTGGCTTTCCTGCGTGATATTCATCGTCATGTTGCCCGTGAACTCGGCGAAGAGCGTATGTGGCCCTTCAGCATGCCGTGCGAGATTGACGATGCGAACAAGATTGAACTGGCACAGTATGGGAAATCCAATATTGGCCAGATGAAAACGCTGTATCGCCAGGGGCTGAAAAACCGCTACGGCGCGTTGATGCAGACCATCTCCGGTATTCACTATAACTTCTCGCTGCCGCTCTCTTTCTGGCAGGAATGGGCCGATGTGAAAGATCAGGAAAGCGGGAAAGAGACCATCTCTGCCGGCTATCTGCGACTGATCCGTAACTATTATCGTTTTGGCTGGGTGATCCCGTATCTGTTTGGTGCGTCGCCCGCCATCAGTTCCAGCTTCCTGCAGGGCCGCGAGAGCGCACTGCCGTTTGAAACATAAAGATACCCTGTGGCTGCCGTATGCCACCTCGCTGCGTCTGAGCGATTTAGGCTATACCAACAAATCCCAGAGCGCGCTGGGCATTACCTTCAATTCACTGGAAGGCTATGTCACTGCGCTGAAGAAAGCAATCAAGACGCCGTCGGAAGAGTATGCTGAGATGGGCACCAAAGATGCCGACGGCAACTGGCTCCAGCTCAACACTAACGTGCTGCAGATTGAAAATGAACTCTATGCGCCTATCCGGCCTAAGCGCGTTACGCGCTCGGGTGAAGCGCCTTCTGACGCGCTGCTGCGTGGCGGCATTGAGTACATTGAAGTGCGCTCGCTGGATATTAACCCGTTCTCAGCGATTGGCGTGGACGAGAACCAGGTGCGCTTCCTCGACCTGTTCCTGATCTGGTGTACGCTGGCTGACGCGCCGGAAATGAGCGCTGACGAGCTGCAGTGTACCCGTAAAAACTGGAATAGAGTGGTGCTGGAAGGGCGTAAGCCGGATCAGAAAATTGCGGTCGGCTGTGGTGAAGCGGAGCATTCGCTGGTTGAAGTCGGTAAGACACTGTTTGCCGATCTGCGTCGGGTGGCGGAAGTTTTAGACAGCAACAACCAGGGCAGCACGCAATATCAACAAGTTTGCGATCAACTGGTGGCATCGTTCGACGATCCTGAGCTAACCTATTCGGCGCGCATCCTTCAGGCGATGAAGGACAATGGTGTTACCGGTACCGGTGTGGCGTTAGCGGAACAGTATCGCCATCTGCTTTGTGAAGAGCAGCTGGAAGTGCTGAGCGAAGACGATTTCAGTCGTCAGGCGAAGGAGTCTGTGGCAGCACAGCAGGCGCTTGAAGCCGATGACAAGCTGGATTTTGAGGCTTATCTGGCGAGCCGGGAAGGGTAGAAAAGAAAAAGGCCACATCAATGTGGCCAAATTAACATCTCTGTTGTCAGGGATGATGATAACAAATGCGCGTCTTTCATATATTCAGACGTTGGGCGAACAGAAAAGTTTCATCGTTTTAAAAAAATTCTTAAAACAGGAGGTGACGTATGCCACTACTGGACAGTTTTACCGTTGATCACACTATCATGGCCGCTCCCGCCGTACGCGTTGCGAAAACCATGAAGACTCCGCATGGCGATACGATTACCGTTTTTGACCTGCGTTTTTGCCGCCCGAACATTGATATCCTCACTGAGCGTGGCATTCATACGCTGGAGCACCTGTTTGCCGGTTTCATGCGTAATCATCTGAACGGTGACGGCGTTGAAATCGTTGATATCTCGCCAATGGGTTGCCGTACTGGCTTCTACATGAGCCTGATTGGTACGCCAGACGAGCAGCGCGTAGCAAAAGCGTGGAAAGGGGCGATGGAAGACGTTCTGAAAGTTAAAGATCAGAACCAGATCCCTGAGCTGAACGAATACCAGTGCGGCAGCTACAAGCTGCACTCGCTGGAAGAAGCACAGCAGATCGCCCGCAATGTGCTGGCACATTATATCGGTGTTAACCGCAACGAAGATCTGAAACTGCCTGCTGAGAAGCTGAAAGAACTGCACATCTAGTCAGGACTTTTCTGCTAAAAAAAACGCCGCATTATTATTGCGGCGTTTTTTTATGGCTTAAGAGCCGATAGATTTCTTTAACGGCGTGGTCGGTGTGATGCGAACCTGTTTAATCATGTTGTCCTGCACATCGAGGATGTCGATGTTGTACTGACTGATTTGCACCCGGGTCTGCACCTCAGGAATCTCCTCCAGCGCCTCCAGCAGCATGCCATTGATGGTGCGGGCTTCCTGCTCCGGCAGATGCCAGTTAAACGCCTTGTTGATTTCACGCACGTTGGCGCTGCCTTCAACCAGCACCGATCCATCATTCTGCGGCATCACTTCTTCAGCCAGCGAAGGCGACATCGAGGTGGTGAAATCGCCGACGATCTCTTCCAGAATATCCTCTATCGTCACCAGTCCTTTGATATCGCCATACTCATCAACCACCAGTCCGGCTTTCTTCTTATTGCGCTGAAATTTCACCAGTTGGGTGTTGAGCGGCGTGCCTTCCGGGATGTAGTAGATCTCATCGGCAGCGCGCAGCAGCGTCTCTTTGGTGAACTCTTTTTTCTCGGTCATCATGCGCCAGGCCTCACGCACCCGCAGCATGCCGACGCAGTCATCCAGCGAATCCCGGAACAGCACGATGCGGCCGTGTGGCGAATGACTTAACTGGCGGACCACCGATTTCCAGTCATCGTTGATGTTGATGCCGACGATCTCATTACGCGGCACCATGATGTCATCCACACTGACCTTCTCGAGATCGAGGACGGACAACAGCATGTCCTGATTACGGCGTGATATCAGGTTACGCGATTCGTAAACGATGGTACGCAGCTCTTCTTTACTCAGCGCGGAATTGACAGAGCCGTCAGCGCGAATACCGACCATCCGCATCAGCAGACGGGTAATGGTGTTCAGCAACCAGACCAGCGGCAACATAATGTATTGCAACGGACCCAGCAGGAAGCTACTGGGATAGGCGACTTTTTCCGGATAGAGCGCCGCCACGGTTTTTGGTAACACTTCGGCAAACACCAGCACCACGAAGGTCAGTACACCGGTGGCGATGGCAACGCCGGCATCACCATACAGGCGCATCCCGACGATGGTACCGAGGGCAGAAGCAAGAATGTTGACCAGGTTGTTGCCGATCAGCACCAGGCTAATCAGGCGGTCTGGGCGGCGCAGCAATTTTTCGACGCGACGGGCAGCGCGGTGGCCATTTTTAGCCTGATGGCGCAGCTTGTAGCGATTGAGAGTCATCATGCCGGTTTCAGAGCCCGAAAAATAAGCCGAAACCAGCACCATGATGATCAGCGTAACAATCAGCGTGGTGGTTGAAACATGTTCCAACGCAGAACTTCCTTTTTAACGAGAGGTAGGGATAAGCAGGTGCTGTAGGATGCGACTGCCAAAGTAGGCCATGGTTAATAACAATGCGCCGCTGCAGTTAAACCACACCACACGACGTCCACGCCAACCTTCATGATAGTGCCCCCACAGCAAAACGATATACACAAACCAGGCGATGATGGAGAGCACCGCTTTATCGACGTTTTCCGCGCTGAAAAGATCCTGCATGTAAAACAAGCCGGTACACAGCACCAGCGTCAGCAGCACTACGCCGACCTGGGTGATGTGAAACATCTTGCGTTCAATCGTCAGCAGTGGCGGCATGTCCTGGGTAAAGGTCAGTCGCTTGTTTTTCAGCTGATAATCGATCCACGCCAGTTGCAGCGCATACAGCGCCGCGATGATCAGCGTCGCGTAGGCAAACAGCGAGAGGCCGATATGAATCATCATGCCTGGGGTGGTTTCCAGATGAGTGATAAACGCATTGGGCACAAAAGTAGCAAAGGCGAGGTTGATCAGCGCGAAGCTATAAACAATCGGCAGCAGTAACCAGCCACGGTTGCGGGACGCCACAATGGTCATGATGGCACAGATCAACAGACTGACCAGCGAGCCGATATTGAGCAGGCTTAAGTTCTGTCCACTGTCGACGGCAAAAATACGTTGCTGCAAGGCCACCGCGTGAGTAATCAACGCGACGCAGGCAGAGAGCATCGCCATTCGCCGCCAGCCGCCGTTACGTTTCAACAGGCTGGGAATGATCAGTGCAAGACTAAGGGAGTAGGCGAACAGCGCCACTATCGCGAAAACGAACATAGATCCTTTCGGGTATCAGTCAGATAAGGAAAACGGCAGTATAGCGCCAGCCGCAGCTGGCACCAAACGATCTGAGGGGCAATTGCAGAGATCGCTGAGGCTTCGTGTTATAATCCGCCGCATTCTGCCGATCAGGCGCCTCGCGATCTTTTTAAGTGAGAGACCATGTTTGATAATTTAACCGATCGTTTGTCGCAAACCCTGCGCAATATCAGCGGCCGCGGAAGGCTGACTGAAGAGAACATCAAAGAGACCCTGCGTGAAGTTCGCATGGCACTGCTTGAGGCAGACGTTGCGCTGCCGGTAGTGCGTGACTTCATTAATCGCGTGAAAGAGAGCGCGGTTGGGCACGATGTGAATAAAAGCCTGACGCCAGGTCAGGAGTTCATCAAGATCGTCCGTAACGAACTGGTTGCGGCGATGGGTGCAGAAAACAATGCGCTGGATCTGGCTGCGCAGCCGCCTGCCGTAGTGCTGATGGCCGGCCTGCAGGGTGCGGGTAAAACCACCAGCGTCGGTAAGCTGGGTAAGTTCCTGCGTGAGAAGCATAAAAAGAAAGTCTTAGTGGTTTCTGCCGACGTTTATCGTCCGGCGGCAATCAAACAGCTGGAAACGCTGGCGCAACAGGTGGGCGTAGATTTCTGTCCATCCGATCTGAGCCAGAAGCCGGTCGACATTGTTAACAATGCGCTGCGTGAAGCACGCCTGAAGTTTTACGATGTTCTGCTGGTGGATACTGCGGGTCGTCTGCACGTTGACGAAGCGATGATGGACGAAATCAAACAGGTTCATGCCGCGATTAATCCGGTAGAAACGCTGTTTGTGGTCGATGCCATGACCGGTCAGGATGCGGCGAATACCGCCAAAGCCTTTAACGAAGCGCTGCCGCTCACCGGGGTTATCCTGACCAAAGTGGATGGTGATGCGCGCGGTGGTGCGGCGCTGTCGATTCGTCATATCACCGGCAAGCCGATTAAGTTCATGGGTGTCGGTGAGAAGACTGATGCACTGGAGCCGTTCTATCCGGAGCGTATCGCTTCACGTATCCTCGGCATGGGCGATGTGCTGTCGCTGATCGAAGATATCGAAAGCAAGGTTGACCGCGATCAGGCGGAGAAGCTGGCGAAGAAGCTGAAAACCGGTGACGGTTTCGATCTCAATGACTTCCTTGAGCAGTTGAAGCAGATGCGTAACATGGGCGGGATGGCCAGCCTGATGGGCAAACTGCCAGGCATGGGGCAGCTGCCGGATAACGTGAAGTCACAAATGGATGACAAGGTGCTGGTGCGCATGGAAGCGATCATCAACTCGATGACGCGTAAAGAGCGCCAGAAGCCTGAAATCATCAAAGGCTCGCGCAAGCGCCGTATTGCTACTGGCTCCGGTATGCAGGTGCAGGACGTTAACCGCTTACTGAAGCAGTTCGACGACATGCAGCGTATGATGAAGAAAATGAAGAAGGGCGGAATGGCGAAAATGATGCGCGGCATGAAAGGTATGATGCCGCCAGGTTTCCCTGGACGCTAAGTGTTCCACAAAAAAGCCCGAAAGGACGCGGTTTAGGTTGCTTTTTGCGCCAAAATGAGTAAAATTTTCGGGCTTTTTATACAGCACCCGGACCCCGTTCCTCGATGGGGGCCGGGTGTTTTATTAACTGAAGAGGATGTTATGGTAACAATTCGTTTGGCACGTCACGGCGCTAAAAAGCGTCCGTTCTATCAGGTCGTCGTCACTGACAGCCGCAATGCACGCAACGGTCGTTTCATCGAGCGCGTTGGTTTCTTCAACCCGATCGCATCTGGTCAGGCTGAAGGTCTGCGTCTGGATCTGGATCGTATCGAGCACTGGGTTGGCCAGGGCGCAACACTCTCTGATCGCGTTAACGCGCTGGTCAAAGAAGCTAAGAAAGCAGCTTAATCTGTCACGGTGGTGAGCATGAGCAGACAACTTGCCGCACAGCCTCCCGTTAATCCACTGGTGTTGGGTAAAATGGGAGCCGCCTACGGTATTCGCGGCTGGCTCAAAGTGTTTTCCTCCACTGAAGACGCTGAAAGCATCTTCGACTACCAACCCTGGTTTATCCAGCGCGCCGGTAAATGGCAGCAGATCGAACTGGAGAGTTGGAAGCACCATAATCAGGACCTGATCATCAAAGTTAAAGGCGTTGACGATCGGGATGCGGCGGCTCAGTTAACCAATTGCGAAATTCAGGTTGACTCGACGCAGTTGCCATCGCTGGAAGAGGGCGACTACTACTGGAAAGACCTTATGGGTTGCCAGGTGGTTAACCTCGACGGCTACGAGATGGGCAAAGTCATCGATATGATGGAAACCGGCTCGAACGACGTTCTCGTCGTTAAGGCAAACCTGAAGGATGCGTTCGGTGTGCAGGAGCGGTTAATTCCGTTTCTTGATGAACAGGTTATCAGGAAAGTCGATCTCTCTACTGGCGTTATTGAAGTAGATTGGGATCCTGGTTTTTGATCTCCGAATCGAACGGTAACGTAACGGCGAATACAATGTGGATTGGTGTAATTAGCCTGTTTCCAGAAATGTTTCGCGCTATTACCGATTACGGGGTAACTGGCCGGGCAGTAAAAAACGGTCTGCTCAGCATTCAAAGCTGGAGTCCTCGTGACTTCACGCACGACCGGCACCGTACCGTAGACGATCGTCCATACGGCGGCGGACCGGGAATGCTGATGATGGTACAACCCTTACGGGATGCCATCTCCGCAGCGAAAGCAGCGGCAGGTGATGGGGCCAGGGTGATATATCTTTCACCTCAGGGGCGCAAACTGGACCAACAGGGCGTTTGCGAACTGGCGGCACGGGACAAGTTAATTCTGGTCTGTGGCCGTTATGAAGGGATAGATGAGCGCGTAATCCACGCCGAAATTGACGAAGAATGGTCAATCGGTGATTACGTTCTCAGCGGCGGGGAACTGCCAGCTATGACGATGATTGACGCAGTCGCCCGGTTTATTCCCGGCGTACTCGGCAAGCAGGCGTCAGCCGAAGAGGATTCGTTCTCGGAGGGGCTGCTGGACTGTCCGCACTATACCCGACCTGAAGTGTTAGACGGTGTGGAGGTTCCGGCAGTATTACTGTCAGGCAACCATGCTGATATTCGCCGTTGGCGCCTGAAGCAGTCGCTAGGCCGTACCTGGCTGAGAAGACCTGAACTTCTGGAAAACCTGGCTCTGACTGAAGAGCAAGCAAGGTTGCTAAGTGAGTTCCAGCGGGAATTTCATCAGCAACAAAACGATGATGTGGAAGAGTGATCTTCCCCGACTATCAGTTTACCCAGGATATGAGATTTAATTATGAGCAACATTATCAAGCAAATTGAACAAGAGCAGATGAAACAGGACGTACCTTCCTTCCGCCCGGGTGATTCCGTGGAAGTGAAAGTATGGGTCGTTGAAGGTTCTAAAAAACGTCTGCAGGCATTCGAGGGCGTGGTTATCGCTATCCGTAACCGCGGTCTGCACTCTGCATTCACTGTTCGCAAAATTTCTAACGGCGAAGGCGTTGAGCGTGTATTCCAGACTCACTCGCCGGTTATTGACAGCATCACTGTCAAACGTCGTGGCGCTGTGCGTAAAGCCAAACTGTACTACCTGCGTGAGCGTACTGGTAAGTCTGCTCGTATTAAAGAGCGTCTTAACTAAGGTATCGCTAACGCGACATCTAAAAGTTAATAGCAAACAAGGGGTTGGCGTGATGCCAGCCCCTTTTTTTATCTTAATGCCCAACCAAAGATGATAATTCGTCGGCATCCGGTCGCGGAAAATGGTAAATCGCCGTATTCACCGCGCCGCTCTCCAGCACAATCAACCCGTAGCGGCAGCCAATAAACTCACCACCACATTTCTCTGCCACTGCCCGACTGGCCAGATTTTCCTCTGCCGCCAGGATCTCTATACCGCGCGTTTCAGGTCGAGAAAACCCCAGCGTCAGCAAAGCCTTCACGGCCTGGCTGGCGATCCCCTGACGTTGTGCGTCGCTGCGTACCCAGTAGCCTAAAGCGCTGAAATCGCCGGGATGACGGGCGAATCGGATACCGGCCCCTCCGAGCAGGCGATCGTGTTGATCAACGATGGCAAATTCCTCCGCCTGTGCCTTAATTCGTTGCCAGTGGGTGAAGCGGATCCAGCTTTCCGCTTCGTGCGGCTGATAATTCGGGTGTGCCCAGGCCATCCACGGCATCAGGCTTTCCAGCGAGGCGTTAACCGCCTGGGTGAATGCGTCTATGTCATTGAGGGTAAAAGGGCGCAGCTTAATGTTTGCAGCAGTCTGTGGCATAGCACACTCGGTAATCGTCAGGTTGATGGCTTCATTCTGCCAGCGACGTGCGGGAAAACAATATCCAGTAGTGTAAATAAATCTGTACAGTTGATCGGGATTAGTGAATCAAGGTGATTGGTTTAATTAGTTGATTTTTATCAATATTTACAATTTTTGTTGAGGTTTTTAATTTCAGTGGTAATAAAAGTGTACGTTTATAGTTGTGTCATGTATTCGCTGTGATACAGTGTGCTCCATCCTCCATGAGGATCCCATGACCGCATACACGAGCAAAAAGGATCGCCATCATGCAAAAAGACGCGCTGAACAATGTGCATATCGCCGACGAACAGGTACTTATTACCCCGGAAGAGCTGAAAGCAAAATTTCCGCTGACCGCTGAGCAACAGGCTCAGGTTGCTGCCTCTCGTCAGACTATCTCCGACATTATTGCCGGCCGCGATCCTCGCCTGCTGGTGGTGTGCGGACCTTGTTCAATCCACGATACCGAAGCGGCTCTGGATTATGCTCGTCGTTTGCAAACTCTGTCTGAACAGTTGAAGGATCAACTGTATCTCGTGATGCGCGTCTACTTTGAAAAACCCCGTACCACCGTCGGCTGGAAAGGGTTGATCAACGATCCTTACATGGATAACTCATTCGATATGGAAGCAGGTCTGCACATTGCCCGTAAACTGCTGGTGAACCTGGTTGAAATGGGTTTACCGCTGGCAACTGAAGCGCTGGATCCTAACAGCCCGCAGTACCTTGGCGATCTGTTCAGCTGGTCAGCCATCGGCGCGCGTACCACTGAATCGCAGACGCACCGTGAAATGGCCTCTGGCCTGTCGATGCCGGTGGGTTTCAAAAATGGCACCGACGGCAGCCTGGGCACCGCGATTAATGCGATGCGCGCAGCGTCAATGCCGCACCGCTTTGTCGGCATCAATCAGGCGGGGCAGGTTTGCCTGCTGCAGACGCAGGGCAATCCGGATGGACACGTCATTCTGCGCGGCGGAAAAGCGCCTAACTACGGTCCGGAAGATGTTACGCAATGTGAAAAAGAGATGCTCAAGGCGGGACTGCGTCCGGCCTTAATGATAGATTGCAGCCATGGTAACTCTAATAAAGACTACCGTCGTCAGCCTGGCGTAGCGGAATCCGCTATCGCCCAGATCAAAGATGGAAACCGTTCAATTATTGGTTTGATGCTGGAAAGCCATATCAATGAAGGTAACCAGTCTTCTGAGCAGCCTCGCAGTGAAATGAAATATGGCGTCTCTGTCACCGATGCCTGCATCAACTGGGACGTCACTGAAACGTTGCTGCGTGAGATGCATCAGGATCTGCAGGGAGTGCTGTCGGCGCGTCTGTCACACGAGGTGTAAGAGCAATGGTGGCTGAACTAAGCGCGTTACGCGATCAAATTGATAGTGTCGATAAGGCGCTGCTTGACCTGCTGGCCAGACGGCTTGAACTGGTCGCCGAGGTGGGCGAAGTCAAGAGCCGTTATGGACTGCCGATTTATGTTCCTGAGCGTGAGGCCTCCATGCTGGCTTCGCGCCGTAAAGAAGCTGAAGCGCTCGGTGTTCCGCCGGATCTGATTGAGGATGTGTTGCGTCGGGTAATGCGCGAATCCTATACCAGCGAGAACGACAAGGGCTTCAAAACGTTGTGTCCTGAACTGCGGCCGGTAGTGATCGTCGGCGGTAATGGTCAGATGGGGCGGCTGTTTGAGAAAATGCTGCGGCTGTCGGGCTATACGGTGAAAACGCTGGATAAAGATGACTGGCCACAGGCAGAGAATTTACTCAGCGATGCCGGCATGGTGATCATCAGCGTACCGATTCATTTGACCGAACAGGTCATTGCCCGACTGCCGCCGCTGCCACAGGATTGTATTCTGGTCGATCTGGCGTCGGTGAAGAACCGGCCGTTGCAGGCGATGCTGGCTGCTCATAGCGGTCCGGTGCTGGGGCTGCACCCGATGTTTGGCCCGGATAGCGGCAGCCTGGCAAAACAGGTGGTGGTCTGGTGTGATGGTCGTCAGCCCGAAGCCTATCAGTGGTTTCTGGAGCAGATTCAGGTCTGGGGCGCGCGCTTACACCGCATCAGTGCGGTTGAGCACGATCAGAATATGGCATTCATTCAGGCGCTGCGTCACTTCGCAACGTTTGCTTACGGCCTGCATTTAGCAGAAGAGAACGTTAACCTCGATCAGCTACTGGCGCTGTCGTCACCGATCTACCGGCTGGAGCTGGCGATGGTCGGACGATTATTTGCTCAGGACCCGCAGCTCTATGCTGACATCATCATGTCGTCAGAGAGCAACCTGGCGCTGATTAAACGTTATTACCAGCGCTTCGGTGAGGCGATTGCCTTGCTGGAACAGGGTGATAAGCAGGCATTCATTGCCAGCTTCAATCGGGTTGAACACTGGTTTGGCGATCACGCGAAACGCTTCCTGGTTGAAAGTCGCAGCTTATTGCGTTCGGCGAACGACAGTCGTCCTTAAGCAGAAAGGCATCCCGCGGGATGCCTTTTTTGTCTATTCTCCCGGTTCGACCGGCACCACATTCTCACTGGGATAACAGCCCAGCACCTTCAGTGAACGGGTCATGGTCTGCAACTCCTGCAGCGCCTGCTGCATTCTTTCCGACTGCAGGTTGCCCTGAACGTCGATATAAAACATCTCTTCCCATGGATTGCCGTTAATCGGCCGCGACTCCAGCTTGCTCATGATCAGATTATGCTGGCGCAGCACCAGTAAGGCATCAACCAGCGCACCCGCCTGCTGACCCGTTGCCATGATCAACGTCGTTTTGGCCGGAACCTGATCTGAAACCTCGATTGCTTTGCGTGCCAGCACGATAAAGCGCGTATGGTTCTGCTGCTGGTTCGCCAGGTTACGCTCCAGCACCTGCAACTGGTAGAGTTCACCGCCGGCTTCACTGCCCAGTGCCGCCACTTTCGGTGAGTTAAGCGCCGCGACTTTCTCCATCGCTGCCGCAGTGCTTTCGGTATATTCGATTTTCCAGTGCGGGAATCGGTTAATGAACTGACTACACTGCTGGAATGGCTGAGGATGGCTGTAGACCGTCTCGATCTGCTGCAAGTCAGTAGGGCCATTGACCAGTACGCAATGGTCAATCGGCAGCGTCATTTCTCCGACGATCGATAAGCTGGTCTGCTGCAGCAAATCGTAGACGTCATTGATTGAACCTGAACTGGTGTTCTCAATCGGCATCACCGCGTAATCAGCTGCGCCGTTCTCTACCTGCTTGATAATGTCGTGAAATTTCAGGCAACCGCATTCAACCATATTGTCGAAATGACGGGCGGCATATTTGCGTGCCGCCAGATGGGAGTAAGAACCTTTAGGGCCGAGAAAGGCGATACGTGCCGCATGGGCATGCGGATGATTCAGGTTTTTTTGCAATAACGCCTGCTGGGTTAACACCGAGTCTTCGATCACCAACTGAAACAGCCGGGTGATGTAATGTGCATCCAGATTATGCGCTTTGCCTAGCACAATCAGGTTTTCCAGCAGCGCTCGCTCACGTTCGACGTCACGAATCGGGCGGTGGGTAGCCAGTTTGGCCTGCGCAACTTCCACTGCCAGCAGGCGGCGTTCGGCTAAAAGCGTCAGGAGTTTTTTATCAACTGCGCTGATTTTATCGCGTAGCGCCAGCAGTGGATTGTCGGGATTCATAAGGCTCACCTGTAAGCTGTCCAATAAAAAAGCCTCCCGGTTGGGAGGCTTTGTTGTTCGTCTTCGCTTTCGTTTTCACACGACGAATGGCCTCCCGTTCAGGGGAAGGTAAAAAAGAAAGCGAAGAAAAACAGGTCATGTTTCATAGGTATGTCCGAAAAAAGTGTGTTCTGAGAGTAACCGTACTGATTTAAAGCTGTCAATAAAAAACGCGCCCGCAGGCGCGTTAACCGAATCAGGTCAGGATTGTTCGTCAGCGGGGATAATGTCTTTCACGCTGGCACTGGCGCGGCGCGCTTCAGATTTATGCTGTACTTTATTCAGCTGGCGCTCGAGCTTGGCGATCAGATCGTTGATAGCGGTGTACATATCCTCGTGTTTGGCACTGGCCACCAGCGTCCCGTTAGGCGTATTAATGGTGGCATCGGCTACAAATTCTTTGGGCTCTTTGGACAGGACGATATGGGGATTAATCAGGTCGGTTTGCCATTTTTCAAGCTTGGCGAGACGGTCTTCAACATGGTTGCGGATAGCCGCAGTGATTTCCATTTGTTTGCTGGTAATGTTCAGGATCATCAGTCTTACCTCTCTGTCATTTCCGTCTTGGTAGGTCCAGCATAGCGCGATAAAGGGTTAATTGCGTGATTTTGATCACGAAAAAATGTCACTTTTTGTCAAGCCAGACAATTTGTGAGAAAGGCAGAGAATGTGGCCGAAAAGCCTTGAAGCGAAGCGATTCTCGCGGCATTCTTGATGAGTTAACTAGCCAGCAAATATCTGTGACTGGTTATGCAATAAGCAAAAAAAAGCAGCCCATTCAGGCTGCTTTTTTATGGCCGATAATCTACAGACGATCAGTGACTGTTCGCTGCAATGATTTTCACCACTTTATCTGCTTCAGCGTTCAGCTGCAGATGACGGTAAGCATTTTCCATCAACGGCAACGCATCATGTGTTGCCTGCGTATCCGGATAATCGCGCATCATGCCCTCTACCCGGTTAACAACCGCGACATAAGCCTCACGCTTAGTATAGAATTGCGCCACTGAAAGCTCATATTTAGCCAGACGATCTTTCAGGTAGACCAGACGTTTCTGAGCATCAGCCGCATACTGGCTGTTCGGGTAACCGCGCAGCAGCTGAGAGAAGTCGCGGAAAGCATCACGAGCGTGCGTCGGATCGCGGTCAGACCGATCGATACCAAAGAAGCCCTGCAGCGCCGAATCATCCAGCGCCATGTCCGTCAGACCTTTCATGTAGATGACATAGTCAATGTTCGGATGCGTCGGGTTCAGACGCATGAAGCGAGCGATGGCAGCCTGCGCCAGGGGCAGATCGGCATTTTTATAGTACGCGTAGATTAAATCCAGCTGAACCTGCTGCGAATAAGGACCGAACGGATAACGATTATCCAGCGCTTCCAGTTGCTTAATCGCGGCTTTAAAGTTACCGTCCTGCAGCTTTTGCTGCGCTGTAGCATAAATTTCAGAAGGCGGGCTGTCCGGTACCGCGTCATTTGAGCCGGAACAACCAACAAGTGCCAGGCTCAGTGTGGCAGCAGCCACCAGATGTTTCATACGCGTCATGACGAAGTGATTATCCTCAAAATGTTATGGCGGAAGCTGTCCGTATAGCTCCCGGTAATGACCAGGTACGATAGCACATTATATTAAACGGCATCGCCGTGAAAACCCAACGTTAACGAAGAAGCTGTATATGGCACAACAAGTTCAACTCACCGCAACGGTATCCGAATCACAACTCGGACAACGCTTAGATCAATCTTTGGCGGAATTGTTCCCTGATTATTCACGTTCTCGCATAAAAGAATGGATCCTCGATCGTCGCGTCACAGTCAATGGCGTAACGGTTGATACACCGAAAGAAAAAGTGTTGGGCGGCGAGCTGGTCGCCATTAACGCTGAGATCGAAGAAGAGCAGCGCTGGGAACCGCAAGCTCTGCCGCTCGACATTGTTTATGAAGATGAAGACATTATTGTCATCAACAAGCCGCGTGATTTCGTGGTGCACCCTGGCGCCGGCAATCCCGATGGCACGGTGCTAAACGCCTTACTTCATCACTATCCGGCGATTATGGATGTGCCGCGTGCTGGCATCGTTCACCGTCTGGATAAAGACACCACCGGTTTGATGGTGGTCGCGAAGACCGTACCGGCGCAGACGCACCTGGTGGAATCGCTGCAGAGGCGCGAAATCACCCGTGAATATGAAGCGGTCGCGATTGGCAACATGACCGCAGGTGGCACCGTTGATGAGCCTATCAGCCGACACTCGACCAAACGCACCCACATGGCAGTCCATCCGATGGGTAAGCCAGCGGTGACGCATTACCGCATCATGGAGCATTTCCGCGCGCATACCCGTTTGCGTCTGCGTCTGGAAACCGGTCGTACTCACCAGATTCGTGTGCATATGTCGCACATCAATCATCCGCTGGTGGGTGATCCGCTTTACGGCGGTCGTCCTCGCCCACCAAAAGGGGCATCGGATGCGTTCATTGCGACCCTGCGCGGTTTCGATCGACAGGCACTGCACGCCACTATGCTGCGTCTGTATCACCCGATCAGCGGTATCGAGATGGAGTTCCACGCAGCGATTCCGCAGGATATGGTCGATTTGATCGCAGCGCTGAAAGCCGATACTGAGGCTTTCAAGGACCAGATGGACTGGTGATGCAGATGATTATTCCTCAATGGCCGGCACCGGCGCGCGTCCGGGCTTGCTCGACGCAGCGTCAGGGCGGCGTCAGCCTGTCGCCCTGGGATGCACTCAATCTCGGCGGGCACGTGGGGGATAAGCCAGAGCACGTTGCACAGAACCGACAGTTACTGGTTGAACAGGCGGGTTTGCCAGCGATGCCACAGTGGCTGGAGCAGGTGCATGCCACTGATGTGGCGCGTCTGTCCTCGGGCGGCACTGAGCCGTTGCGTGCCGATGCCTGCATTACCGCCGAAGCAGGCGTGGTGTGCGCGATCATGACCGCCGACTGTCTGCCGGTGCTGTTCTGTTCAGCGGATGGAAGCGAGGTCGCTGCGGCGCATGCGGGCTGGCGGGGGATTGTGTGCTGGCGTGCTGGAAAACACGCTGGCGCAGTTCCGTTCACCAGCGCATCAGATTCACGCCTGGCTGGGGCCGGCGATTGGTCCGGATGCGTTTGAAGTGGGTGCCGAGGTTCGGCAGGCGTTTATGGCACAGGATCCTCGCGCTGCAGAGGCTTTTCGTCCAGCTGGTGAGAAGTTTTATGCCGATATCTGGCAACTGGCGCGCTTACGTCTGCAGGCCGCAGGCGTGCAATCCATCAGTGCTGACAGCCGTTGCACCTTCACCGAAGGTAACGATTTCTTCTCGTTCCGCCGTGATGGAATCACCGGGCGTATGGCAACTTTAATCTGGCTGTTATAACCTTACGCCATAAGACGGTCCAGTTAGCGTATTTTTTACTCAAATCTCAGGTCATTAACCTTGAAATTTTGAGGGATGACCTCATTTAATCTCCAGTAGCATTTTGACCTGTAATGGGAGGAATTATGCGTCTGGATCGTCTTACTAACAAATTCCAATTGGCTCTCGCCGACGCGCAGTCCCTGGCTCTGGGACACGACAACCAATTCATTGAACCTCTGCACCTGATGAGCGCACTGCTTAAACAGGAAGGCGGATCGGTTTCACCTTTATTGACGTCAGCAGGTATTGACGTTGCCTCATTGCGCACTCAGGTTGAGCAGGCTATCGATCGTCTGCCACAGGTGGAAGGCAGCGAAGGGGACGTACAACCCTCATCTGACCTGGTTCGGGTACTGAACCTGTGTGACAAACTGGCGCAGAAGCGCAACGACAACTTTATATCATCTGAATTATTTGTTCTGGCGGCCCTCGACTCACGGGGTTCACTGGCCGATCTGCTGAAAGCGGCAGGCGCAACCAGTGAAAAACTCACCAAGGCTATTGAACAAATGCGTGGAGGGGACAGCGTGAACGATCAGGGGGCTGAAGATCAGCGCCAGGCATTAAAGAAATACACTATCGATCTGACCGAGCGTGCTGAGAAGGGCAAGCTTGACCCGGTGATTGGCCGTGACGAAGAGATTCGACGCACCATTCAGGTTCTGCAACGCCGGACTAAAAACAACCCGGTACTGATTGGTGAACCCGGGGTCGGTAAAACCGCCATCGTTGAAGGGCTGGCGCAGCGGATTATCAACGGCGAAGTGCCTGAAGGCCTGAAAGGGCGGCGGGTACTGGCGCTGGATATGGGTGCGCTGGTGGCCGGTGCCAAATATCGCGGTGAGTTTGAAGAGCGTCTGAAAGGCGTGCTGAATGACCTGTCCAAACAGGAAGGCAACGTCATTCTGTTTATTGATGAACTGCACACTATGGTAGGTGCCGGTAAAGCTGACGGCGCGATGGATGCGGGCAACATGCTCAAACCGGCGCTGGCACGCGGTGAACTGCACTGCGTGGGCGCGACTACGCTCGACGAATATCGTCAGTACATTGAAAAAGATGCGGCGCTGGAACGGCGTTTCCAGAAAGTCTATGTGGCTGAGCCCACAGTGGAAGACACCATCGCCATTCTGCGTGGTCTGAAAGAGCGTTATGAACTGCATCACCATGTGCAGATTACTGACCCGGCCATTGTGGCGGCCGCGACCTTGTCGCATCGCTATATTGCCGATCGTCAGTTGCCGGACAAAGCGATTGACCTGATCGATGAGGCCGCTTCCAGCATTCGTATGCAGATTGACTCGAAGCCGGAAGCGCTTGATCGGCTGGAACGCCGGATTATTCAGCTCAAGCTGGAGCAGCAGGCGCTGAAGAAAGAGGCAGACGATGCCAGCATTAAGCGTCTTGAAATGCTGGAAAGCGAACTCGACCAGAAAGAGCGCGAATACGCCGAGCTGGAAGATGAGTGGAAGGCGGAAAAAGCGTCGTTGTCCGGTACGCAGAATATTAAAGCCGAGCTGGAACAGGCGCGTCTGAATTTAGAGCAGGCACGTCGCCTCGGCGATCTCGCCCGGATGTCTGAGTTGCAGTACGGTAAAATTCCGGCGCTGGAAAAACAGCTGGCCGCAGCCACTCAGGCAGAAGGCAAAACCATGAAGTTACTGCGCAACCGCGTAACCGACGTGGAGATTGCCGATGTGCTGGCGCGCTGGACCGGTATTCCGGTGGCACGCATGATGGAAGGTGAGCGCGATAAACTGCTGCGTATGGAGCAGGATCTGCATGGACGGGTAATCGGACAGGATGAAGCGGTAGAGGCGGTATCGAATGCGATTCGTCGTAGCCGTGCGGGCTTGTCAGATCCTAACCGTCCAATCGGTTCGTTCCTGTTCCTGGGGCCAACCGGTGTCGGTAAGACCGAGCTGTGTAAGTCGCTGGCTAACTTCCTGTACGACAGTGATGATGCGATGGTGCGTATCGATATGTCCGAGTTTATGGAGAAACACTCGGTGTCGCGTCTGGTGGGTGCGCCTCCGGGCTATGTCGGATATGAAGAGGGCGGTTATCTGACCGAAGCCGTTCGCCGTCGTCCTTATTCCGTGATTCTGCTGGATGAGGTGGAGAAAGCGCATCCGGATGTTTTCAACATCCTGTTGCAGGTGTTGGATGATGGGCGCCTGACGGATGGCCAGGGACGCACGGTCGATTTCCGCAACACCGTGGTAATCATGACCTCTAACCTCGGATCGGATTTGATTCAGGAACGGTTTGGCGATCTGAACTATGCCGAGATGAAAGAGATTGTCATGGGCGTGGTTGGACATCATTTCCGTCCAGAGTTCGTTAACCGTATAGATGAGGTGGTAGTGTTCCATCCGCTGGCGGAGAAACATATCGCGTCGATTGCCCAGATTCAGCTGCAGCGGTTGTACAAACGTCTGGAAGAGCGCGGCTATCAGCTGCATATCTCTGACGCGGCGATCAAACTGCTGGGTGAGAACGGTTATGATCCGGTATATGGCGCGCGGCCGCTGAAACGTGCGATACAGCAACAGATTGAGAACCCGCTGGCACAGCAGATTCTCTCTGGTACGCTGGTTCCCGGAAAAACAATCGAAATGGATGTGGAAAACGACGTTATCACCGCGCATCAGTAATGCAGCATGAAGAAAAACGGGCCTCAGGCCCGTTTTTCTTGTCTATTAGTGGGTGATTTGCTGGTTTTTTATTCATATTGCACGTAAAGTGAACGGTTGGTTAAAAAGTTGAAATTAGCACTTGTCAGCCTCCGGAAACTCCCTATAATGCGCCTCCACTGACACGGAGCACCGGCTTACGGAGAGACGGGTCAGCAGGCACAGGAGACTGCGCCGCCGGAGAAAAGCTTCTGAAAAAGAAGTTGACTCTGAGGGAGGAAAGCGTAATATACGCCTCCTCGCGACAGGACG
>NZ_JBNPYB010000030.1:0-16040 GCF_050432985.1 Pantoea sp. AN62
TTGGTCGGAAAAACGCTTCTTCATGGGGATGTCCTCATGTGGCTTATGAAGACATTACTAACATCGGGGTGTACTAATCAACGGGGAGCAGGTCACCTTGACTAAAAATGACAAGGAAGTCAGCAACACTATGTCAAAGAAAAAATATTCTTTAAGTTTTTGTTTAATTTATTGTTTTTTTTATTTTTTACTGAAAAATTACCTCAAGTACGAAAAAAATACGCATTGGTCATGGTGAGGTTCAGAATAGCCTGCTCAAGATTGCTGACTTCATACGCGGCGCGTGCCGGGTCAACGACCTGAATAAAGCAGACCGCATCAATGGTAACGTTGGCGTTATCTTTGGAGATGATCTCTTGCGAGGGAATATCCAGTACCTGTTCCATCATGTTGATCTTACGACCGACACGATCCATGAACGGCACCACCAGGCTCAAGCCGGGTTGCAGCGTGCGGGTATAACGTCCAAATCGTTCAACCGTCCATTGAAAACCCTGTGGCACAATCTTGACGGTCGCCCAGACAGCCACCAGCGCCAGCACGATCAGGGCAGGAATTACAGTTATCATACAACCTCCGCGTTGTCAGATGAACGGGCCGAGTCGCTTCGGCCCGTGGTCCCGCCGTTAGTAGAGCAGCGAGTAAAGCTGGCGGCGATAGCGCGCGGCGAGGGCATCGCCGGTGCCCAGCGCAGCCAGAATCTCCTGCAGCATTTTACGTGCCTGGCCATCGGCGGCGTTAAGATCGGTTTTGAGGAAGCTGAACAGCAGTTCCAGCGCCTCTTCATTACGGCCGACCTGATGCAGCTGTAACGACAGTTTAGCAGCCAGCCCGGCGTTCGACGGATCGGCCTCCAGCTGGGATTGCAGCTGCTGGATCTCCGGGGTATCGGCCGCCTGTTTCAGCAGATCGATCTGCGCCATCAGGCTCTGATAACGGGTATCCTGATCCTGTAACGGCACCGCTTTCAGCACTGCTTCCGCTTCATCGCTGCGGCTCAGGGTGATCAGCACTTCAGCCAGCAGGAAACCAATCTCGCTCGATTGATTGCTCAGCTGCCAGGCCTCCTTTAACAGCGGCAGCGCATCCAGCGGTTTGCCTTCTTCCATCAGCGCCATCGCCTGCTGTGCTTTCAGCTCTTCTTCACGCGGCAGAACTTTTTCCAGCAGAGCGCGGATCGCCTCTTCCGGTTGCGGTCCCTGGAAGCCATCGACTGGCTGCCCGTTCTGGAACAGATAAACCGTTGGAATAGAACGCAGACCAAACTGCGATGCCACCATTTGCTCTCTATCGCAATCCAGACGGGCGAGAATAAACTGGCCGGCATATTCCTGCGCCAGCCGCTCCAGCACCGGCGTCAGCTCCTGACAATGCTGGCTGCGCTCAGACCAGAAGTAAAACAGCACCGGCAGCTGCATCGACTGCTCAAGCGTCTGCTGCAGGTTAGATTCGTTGATGTCGATTATCGAAGCATGTGGTGACATGGATAAGTCTCTTTGCAAAAAGTGTTTAAAGAATATGGGGCCAACTGGCCGCGCTTCAAGTTCTAATCAGGCCGCAAGCTCAATGGCTGCGCAAAATGCGATCCAGCATCCAGCCTGGCAGCAGGCGTTTCAGCAGGCTCATGGCATGTGCGACCAGCGTCACCGGATAGCGTAAACGCGGATGTTTGCTCTCGAGTGCATGACGAAGTTTAGGCAGAATGGCCTCCGGTGGCAGCGTAAAGCGTGCGGCAATGCCCGGATTACGCACCGGCTTATCCTGCTCGCCCTGCGTCACATTATCGGTGAAACGGGTGTGAATCGGCCCCGGTTCGATCAGGCTGACGCGGATGTTACTGGTGCGCAGTTCCAGCCGCAGCGCGTCGCTCCAGGCTTCCAGCGCGTATTTACTGGCGGCGTAAGCGCCCCGGCCTGGGGTAGAGATCAGCCCGAGCACTGAACTGGTATTAATAATCCGGCCGTCGCCACTGGCCGCCAGCGCGGGGATCAGCCGCAGCGTCAGTTGATGAACGCCGAAAAAGTTACTGGAAAACTGCTGCTCCAGCTGCTGACGGGAAAGGGTTCGTAACGGTCCGTAGAGACCAAAACCGGCATTGTTAAACAGGCCTGCCAGACAGTTATCGCTGAGCGCAATGACCTTATCGGCCGCATTATCGACGCTCTGCGGATCGTCGAGATCCAGCTGAAGTCCGATAAAACCCAGCGTCTCCATGCGCGCCACATCATCCGCTTTGCGACAGGCGGCGATCACCCGATAGCCGCGCGCCTGAAGATCGTGCGCCGCGACCAGGCCAATACCGCTGGAACAACCTGTAATCAGGATGGTTTTTTGCATTTCTTTACCCTTTTTGCGCGCCTGTTCGCGCTACGGCTGCTTAACTAAGGGAGCCAGCTCTTTTGCCATCAATCCGGCGATAAAGGGTTGGGCATCAGGATTGGGATGAATGCCGTCCTGCTGCATCCACTCCGGTTTCAGGTAAACCTGCTCCATGAAAAAGGGCACCAGCGGGATGCTGTACTGTTGCGCTAAGTAGGGATAGATGCCGCTGAACGCTTCGGTGTAGCGGCGTCCGTAATTGGCCGGCAGCCGAATCTGCATCAGCAGCGGCTTCGCATTAGCGGCTTTAACATCATCGATTACTTTACGCAGATTTTGTGCAATGTCGGCCGGCGGGAAACCGCGCAGGCCGTCGTTACCGCCCAATTCGATTAACACCCATTGCGGCTGATGCTGCTTTAATAGCGCGGGCAAACGCGCCAGGCCTTGTGCGGCAGTATCGCCGCTGATGCTGGCGTTGATCACTCTGGGCTGCTGTTGCCACTGTTTATCCAGCAGGCTCGGCCAGGCCGCGGTGGCGGACATGCGGTATCCCGCGCTGAGGCTGTCACCCAGCACCATCAGGGTATCAGCGGCGGCAAGACGCGACACCAGCAAAAGAATCAATAACAGGAAGGGATAATGCCAGCGGAAAACATTGTTGAAGTTCATCATCTTACTAAGTCCGTCGGTCAGGGAGAGCATCAGTTAACCATCCTTACCGGAGTTGAGTTAGTTGTCAAACCAGCCGAGACGCTGGCGCTGATCGGCGAATCGGGCTCCGGAAAGTCAACCCTGCTGGGGATTCTGGCCGGGCTGGATGATGGCAGCAGCGGTGAAGTCCATCTGCTGGGCCAGCCGTTACACCAGATGAATGAGGAGCAGCGTGCGGCGTTACGCGCCCGCCAGGTAGGGTTTGTGTTTCAGTCGTTTATGCTGGTGCCGACCCTGAATGCGCTGGAGAACGTGCAGCTGCCGTCACTGCTGCGCGGCGACAGCGATCGCCAGAGCCGTGAACAGGCGCGGGAGCTGCTGACCCTGCTGGGACTGGGTGAACGCCTGCATCATCTGCCGGCGCAGCTTTCCGGTGGCGAACAGCAGCGCGTGGCGCTGGCACGCGCCTTCAGTGGCCGCCCGGGCCTGCTGTTTGCCGATGAGCCGACCGGTAATCTTGACCGCAAAACCGGCGATCGGATTGCTGACCTGCTGTTTTCACTGAACCGCGATTTTGCCACCACCCTGATTCTGGTCACCCACGATGAGCAGTTGGCCGCGCGCTGCGATCGTCGCCTGCGGCTGCGTGACGGTAAATTGCGGGAGGAGCAATGATCTGGCGCTGGTTCTGGCGCGAGTGGCGATCGCCCTCGCTGTTAATTGTCTGGCTGGCGTTGACGCTGGCGGTGGCCTGCGTGCTGGCGCTGGGTTCGATCAGCGATCGGATGGAGAAAGGTCTCAGTCAGCAGAGCCGTGATTTTATGGCGGGCGATCGAACGCTGCGCAGCAGTGATGCCGTCCCGGCGGCGTGGCTGGACAAGGCACAGGCAACCGGGCTGACGGTCAGCCGCCAGCTGACGTTCATGACCATGACTTTTGCCGATCAGTCGCCACAGCTGGCGTCGGTAAAGGCAGTAGATGACCGCTATCCGATGTTTGGCACCCTGCAAACCCAACCGGCGGGCCTGAAGCCGCAGGCGGGCACTGCGCTGGCGGCACCGCGGCTGATGGCGCTGCTCAACCTGAAGGTCGGCGATTTGCTTGAGGTCGGTGATACCCGGCTGCGGATTACTGGCGAAGTGATTCAGGAGCCGGATGGCGGTTTTAATCCGTTTGAGATGGCGCCTCGACTGCTGATCAACCTGGCCGATGCTGCCAGCACCGGTGCGATTCAGCCTGGTAGCCGCATCAGCTGGCGCTATAAGTTTTCCGGTAATCCGGAGCAGCTGGCGCGCTATGACCGCTGGATAGAACCGCAGCTCAAGGCTGACCAGCGCTGGATCAGCATTGAAAACTCAGAGGATGCGCTGGGGCGTTCGATGCAGCGCGCGCAGCAGTTCCTGCTGTTATCTGCGCTGCTGACGCTGATGCTGGCGATTGCTGCGGTGGCCGTTGCCATGAGCCACTACTGCCGCAGCCGTTACGATCTGGTGGCGGTGTTGAAGACGCTGGGAGCGACCCACGGCGCGTTGCAGAAGTTAATCATCGGTCAGTGGCTGGCGGTGCTGCTGCTGGCGGCGATGGCCGGCAGCCTGGTCGGGCAGGGGGTGGAAGCGGCGCTGATGGTGATGCTGAAGCCGGTGCTGCCAGCCAGCCTGCCGGCTGCCAGTTTCTGGCCGTGGATCTGGGCGGTCGGATCGCTGTTTATTATCTCGCTGCTGGTGGGACTGCGACCTTATCGTCTGCTGCTGGCGACCCAGCCGTTGCGCGTGCTGCGGCGTGATGCGGTGGCTAACCTGTGGCCGCTGAAATTCTATATTCCGCTGATGGCAGCGGTGGTGGTGGCGCTGTTAGCGCTGCTGGTGGGCGGCAGTAAAATGCTGTGGGCGCTGCTGGCAGGCGTGGTGGTGCTGGCCGGATTACTGGCGCTGCTGGGCTGGGGCACGCTGCTGCTGCTGCGTCGGCTGGTGCTGCGCAATCTGGCATTACGGCTGGCGATCAACCGTCTGCTGCGCCAGCCGGGCATCACGCTGAGTCAGCTCTCTGCTTTTTCGCTGTCGTTTATGCTGCTGGCCCTGCTGCTGGTGATGCGCGGCGATCTGCTCGATCGCTGGCAGCAGCAGTTACCGGCCGACAGCCCGAACTTCTTCCTGCTGAATATGACTGCCGATCAGGTGCCGCAGGTGCGCAACTTCCTGCAGTCTCATCAGATTAAGCCGGAAACCTTCTACCCGATTGCGCGGGTGCGGCTCAGCGAACTCAACGGCAAACCGGCCGATCCGACGCTGGATAACGCCCTGAACCGTGAACTTAACCTGACCGCGCTGGCGGAGCGGCCGGACCACAATCCGTTGGTCGCCGGAAGCTGGCCGCCCAAAGCGGGCGAAGTCTCGATGGAGGCGGAGCTGGCTACCCGCTTAGGGGTGAAGCTCGGTGACACCCTGACCTTTGATGGCGATACGCAAAAGTTCAGCGCCAGAATCACCAGCCTGCGTAAAGTGGACTGGGAGAGTCTGAAGCCGAACTTTTTCTTCATCTTCCCGCCGGGCGCGCTGGATAGTCAGCCGCAGACCTGGCTCACCAGCTTCCGAATGGAGGCCGATCCGGCGCTGCTGGCGGCGCTGAACCGCAGTTTTCCGACGCTGAGTCTGCTGGATATCGGCAGTATTATGCGGCAGATCGGCCAGGTGCTGACGCAGGTCAGCCAGGCGCTGGAGGTGATGGTGATACTGGTCACCGCCTGCGGTGTGCTGCTGTTGCTGGCGCAGATTCAGGTGGGGATGCGTCAGCGTCGTCAGGAGCTGGTGGTTTACCGGACGCTGGGTGCCAGTAAACGGCTGCTGCGCACCACCTTATGGTGCGAGTTTGCGCTGCTCGGCGTGGTTTCCGGGGTGGCCGCCGCGATGGGCGCGGAAGCCGCACTGTGGGGATTGCAGCGTAAAATCTTTGATTTCCCGTGGCAGCCTGACTGGACCTTGTGGCTGGCGCTGCCGTTATCCGGCGCGCTGTTATTGTCGCTGTGCGGTGGCTGGCTCGGGGTGCGGTTACTGAAGGGCAAAGCGCTGTTCAGGAAGTTTGATGCGGCATAAGGGGAGGGCTGGGTGCAGGGCGTTCAGCCTGCATCCGGTCGTCATCCAGAATGCATTAGCGCTCACAGCGCGCGACGATAAGGTGTTAGCTCAGGGAGCATCCGCCCTTCGCAAAGACGCAAAAATGCCATCCCTGGCAGGCTCAGCGCGGGCGATTACGCTCCTCATCTCTGAGGTGCGCCCGTAGCCGGGCCAACGCTTTGCGTTGTTCAAAAACGCATCCGGCGTTTTTGTCACTGGCCCGCTATGCTGTGCGCTCCCCTCGCGTTGCGCTTCTCAGCCGCCTGACAATGCCATCAGCAGGCTTTGGTGCGGAGGATTACAGTTTTTCAATCGCCCAGGCGATGCCACTGGCGTACTCTGCCGGTAGCAGAGGGACCAGCGCGTTGAGGGCAGCCCTGAGTCGATCTGTATCGCTGTCGGTCAGATTGAGGTGCCCGACCTTACGGCCCGGGCGCACCTCTTTGTCATACCAGTGCAGGTGCACCAGCGGCTGCTGCAACCAGTCAGGGTTGACGGCAGTGCCAATCAGATTGACCATCGCCGACGGCGCAAACACCACCGGTTGCGGCAGGGGCAGCGCCAGAATCGCCCGCAGATGCAGCTCGAACTGGCTGATGGAGGCACCATTCTGCGTCCAGTGGCCGCTGTTATGCACCCGCGGAGCCAGTTCGTTAATCAGCAATCCGTCCGGGGTGACAAAACACTCCATCGCCATCACGCCGACGTAGTTCAGTTCCTGCATGATGGCGCTCAGCATCGCTTCCGCCTGCTGCTGTTGCGCCTGATCCGCCTGGGGCAACGCCACGCTGGTGCGCAGAATGCCGTCCTGATGCAGATTGTGCGTCAGCGGATAGAACACCGTGCTGCCATCATGGCCGCGCGCGCCGACCAGCGACACTTCGCCGGAGAAATTAATGCCCTGTTCGACGATGCATTCGCCATAGCACTCTTCCGGCAGTGCATCGGTTTCGCCAGCACGCAAACGCCACTGACCACGACCGTCATAACCCCCGGTGCGGCGCTTCACAATCGCCAGTTCGCCGAGTGAGGCAAATACCGACGGCCATTCGGCTTTGTCGGCCAGCAACTGCCACGGCGCAGTGGCGAGATGGAGCTGATCCAGCAGCTGTTTCTGGGTCAGGCGATCGGCCAGCCGCGGAAATATATCGCGGTTCACAAACGCCGGATGACTCGCCAGTTCGCGGGTCAGCGCGGTTTCCGGCCAGCGCTCAATTTCGGCGGTGATCACGCTGTCGGCCATTGGCAGGGCAGCCGGATCGGCATCCAGACCTACCGGATAAACCGCGATCCCCAGCGGTTCACCCGCCTGGCGCAGCATACGGCCTAACTGACCGTTACCGAGGACGCAAACCGGCTTCATGCCTCCTCCCGTGGATCAGGATGATTCAGCACTTCATCGGTCTGGCTCTGACGCCAGTTCGCCAGTCGTGAACGCAGCGCGTCGTCATGAATCGCCAGAATCTGCGCAGCCAGCAGCCCGGCATTGGCGGCACCGGCTTTACCAATCGCCAGCGTACCGACCGGAATTCCGCGCGGCATCTGCACAATCGAATAGAGGCTATCGACGCCGCTCAGCGCCGCGCTCTGAACCGGCACGCCCAGTACCGGCAGCAGGGTTTTAGCCGCCAGCATACCTGGCAGATGTGCTGCGCCACCCGCGCCAGCAATGATGACCTGAAAACCCCGCTCAGCGGCGGTTTCGGCAAAGCTGAACAGTTTATCCGGCGTACGGTGTGCAGAAACCACTTCAACATGGAAGGGCACGTCGAGGCTGGTAAGAATTTCAGCAGTGAACTGCATGGTGGACCAGTCACTTTTGGAACCCATAACAATCGCGATGCGGGCCGGGGCGGCGTTGGATGACATGCGGTCAACTCCTGTGAATGAACAAACAGACCTGGCCGGGCGGACAGGTTTTGAAGGGCACAGAGAATAGCATGAGAAGAGAGCAAGGAAAACGGTTGCGTCGGGCTAAACACGCGGATTTACCCGACGATTAAAAGTCAAAATCGATCAGCTGAATCCCGCTGGCGTCGAGCTGAATCATCGATCCCCGACTGTGCCAGGCCCCCAGCACCGCCCGTTGCGCGGTTTCACCCTGCAGCGTCAGCTGATGAATGGCCGGACGGTGAGTATGACCGTGGATCAGCAAACGTACCTGCTGGCGCAGCAGGGTAGCGATCACCGCGTCGTGGTTCACATCCATGATGGTCTGGGACTTATGCTGATTGGCTTGTTTGCTGTCGGCGCGCATCCGGGCGGCGATGCGTTTGCGCAGCCGCAGCGGTAACGCCAGAAACAGTCGCTGGATCCACCGGTTATGGACTTTGGCACGAAAGCGCAGATAGCCGGCGTCGTCGGTGCAGAGCGTATCGCCATGCATGATCAGCAGACGGTGGCCGTAGAGCGTCAGCACCTGTTCTTCAGGCAGCAGCGTCATGCCGCTGGCGCGGGCGAAGCGCTGGCCAATCAGGAAATCGCGGTTGCCGTGAATAAAGTAGACCGGAACGGAGAGGGCGCGCAGGGCGCTGGCAACCTGCTGATGCAGCGGATTGGGATCGTCGTCACCAATCCAGGCTTCAAACAGATCGCCAAGAATATAGAGCGCGTCGCAGTGTGGCGCTTCGCGCTGTAAAAAATGCAGAAAACCGGCGGTGATCGCCGGTTCTTCCTGACACAGATGGAGATCTGCGATAAACAGGGTGCGCGACATTACTCGCTGACAGTGACTTTCTGGATGATAACGTCATCTTTTGGCACATCCTGGTGCATGCCACTGCGGCCAGTTGAAACACCTTTGATCTTCTCGACCACGTCCATGCCTTCAACCACTTCAGCGAACACACAGTAACCCCAGCCTTGTACGCTTTCGTCACGGAAGTTCAGGAAGTCGTTGTCAGCCACGTTGATGAAAAACTGTGCGGTCGCAGAGTGCGGTGCAGAGGTACGTGCCATTGCCAGCGTACCTTTGGTATTTTTCAGGCCATTGTTGGCTTCGTTCTGGATTTCATCTTTGGTGGCTTTCTGCTTCATGCCCGGCTCGAAGCCGCCGCCCTGAATCATAAAGCCGTTGATCACCCGGTGGAAAATGGTGTTGTCGTAGAAACCTTCACGGCAGTAATCCAGGAAGTTCTTTACGGTTGCCGGCGCTTTATCATCGAAGGTTTTGATTACGATATCGCCATGGTTCGTCTGGAAAGTTACCATTTTTGTCGTCCTGTAAAGGTTGTCGTCAGTTGCTGAGGCCGCTTCATCGGTCGGCGTGCCCCTTTTTGTCGACCGTTCTTATATCATAATTTCTGATGACGCGTCAGCAGCGCGGCGCAGTTGGCTTGCTTTGCGTCGCGCGAGCGATAAAAATACGGCACAATGTCTGGATACTTAAAAGTGTCAACCACACGCCAATACGGAACCGTTCAATGCTTAAGATTTATAACACCCTGAGTCGACAGAAAGAGGAATTCAAACCCATTCATGCCGGTAAAATCGGGATGTATGTTTGCGGCATCACGGTGTATGACCTCTGTCACATTGGTCATGGGCGGACGTTCGTGGCGTTTGACGTGGTGGCACGTTACCTGCGTTACCTCGGCTACCAGCTTAATTATGTACGTAACATCACCGACATTGATGACAAAATCATCAGGCGCGCCAACGAAAACGGCGAGAGCATCGAAACCCTGACCAACCGGATGATTGGTGAGATGCACAACGATTTCGCTGCGCTGGGCATTCTGCCGCCCGATCAGGAGCCGCGCGCCACGCGCCACATCGCCGAGATCATCGAGCTGGTGGAAACCCTGATCGCCCGCGGTCACGCTTATGTGGCGGACAATGGCGACGTGATGTTTGATGTGCTTAGCGATGCCGATTACGGCGCGCTGTCACGTCAGGATCTGGAGCAGCTGCAGGCGGGCGCGCGGGTTGAAGTGGCTGACGTGAAGCGTAATCCGATGGATTTCGTGCTGTGGAAGATGTCCAAAGCGGACGAGCCCGCCTGGTCATCACCGTGGGGCAATGGTCGTCCCGGCTGGCACATCGAGTGTTCGGCGATGAACTGCCGGCAGTTGGGCACCCATTTTGATATTCATGGTGGCGGCTCAGACCTGATGTTCCCGCACCATGAAAACGAGATAGCCCAGTCGACCTGTGCGCATGACGGTCCGTACGTTAACTACTGGATGCACTCCGGCATGGTGATGGTCGACCGCGAGAAGATGTCGAAATCGCTTGGCAACTTCTTCACGGTGCGTGACGTGCTGCAACATTATGATGCTGAAACCGTGCGTTACTTCCTGATGTCCGGTCACTATCGCAGCCAGCTGAACTACGGCGAAGATAACCTGAATCAGGCGCGTGCGGCGCTGGAGCGTCTGTATACCGCGCTGCGTCACACTGACAGCAGCGTGCCAGCCCGCGGCGGCGAAGCGTTTGAAGCCCGTTTCCGCACCGCAATGGATGATGATTTCAATACCCCGGAAGCCTATTCGGTGCTGTTCGATATGGCGCGCGAAGTCAATCGACTGAAAAGCGAAGACCGTGATTCAGCGAACGGCCTGGCATCGAAGCTGCGTGAGATCGCCAACGTACTGGGCATCCTGCAACAGGACCCGGAGCAGTTCCTGCAAAGCGGCGCTCAGGTGAATGATGAAGAAGTCGCTGAGATTGAACACTGGGTGAAAGCACGTGCTGATGCGCGTGCCGCCAAAGACTGGGCGCAGGCGGATATCGCCCGCGACAAGCTGAATGCGCTCGGCGTGATCGTTGAAGATGGGCCGCAGGGGTCCAGCTGGCGCCGCAAATAAACCGGAGAGGGCGAGCAATCGCCCTTTTTTATTATGGCGATTGAACAGATTCAGATACGTGGCTTTCGATCAATTCGTGATCTGACGTTGCCGCTGCAGCAGCTCAACGTGGTAAGCGGCCCTAACGGCTGCGGCAAATCCAACCTGTATAAAGCGGTCCGGCTGCTGCATGAGGCAGCCAGCGGTCGTCTGGCGCTGGCGCTGGCCGAAGAAGGCGGCATCCAGAAAGCGATGTGGGCGGGTGGCTTACGGCGTGGCGATCGCCGTCATGATCCGAAGCGACTGATGCTGGCGGTGGTGATGGAGGATATCGATTATCAACTGGAGATCGGTTTTCCCGAACCGCTGGTCACCAGCCTGTTTAATCTCGATCCGCTGGTCAAGCAGGAGCGGCTGTGGCTGAGCGGACAACAGCGCCGTCCTTCTTCATGCATCCTGCAGCGTGAAAATCAGACCGCCTTTCTGCACAACGTTGAGGGCGAACGCGTCGCCTATCCGGCGGTGCTGCATCCGGAAGAGTCGCTGTTTGGTCAGCTCGGCGAACCCCATCGTTATCCTGAACTTTCCCAGTTGCGTGAACGGCTGCGCCAGTGGCGCTTCTACCATGAGTTCGCCGTCTGGCCGGGCTCGCCGATTCGTGCACCGCAGATTGGGGTCCGCGCCCCGGTGCTGGCACATGACGGCAGTAATCTGGCGGCGGCGTGGGCGACGATCGTTGAACGCGGCCAGACGGAACTACTGTATGAGGTGATGGCGCAGGCTTTTCCCGACAGTCAGTTTGAGGTAGAGGTGCAGAATGGCCGCTTTCAGATGCTGATGTCGCGACGTGGCATTCTGCGCCCGCTGGAAAGCGCTGAGTTTTCTGATGGTACGCTGCGGTTTCTCTGTCTGGTGGTGGCGCTGCTCAGTCCACGTCCACCGGCTTTTATGGCGCTGAATGAACCGGAGAACAGCCTGCATGAAGATCTGCTGCCGGCGCTGGCACGCTTAATCGCAGAAGCCAGCCAGTTCAGCCAGCTCTGGATCACCAGCCATTCACCCCGGCTTGCAGCACTGATCGCGCAGCATACGGCGGTGAATCATATTGCGCTTGAACAGCGGGAAGGAGAGACGCGGGTGGTGGGGGAGGTAACGGAGTAACAGCGTCCCCGCAGGGACGCCGGAGGTTTACGCGACCACAGTAATGCGGAAGCCTGAAAACTCCACGGTCTGACCGGCAACGATTTTGCAGCGTTTACGCGTTTCCACCGCGCCATCGACCTTCACTTCACCCTCGGCAATCACGACTTTAGCCTGTGCGCCACTCTGAACCCAGCCTTCCAGTTTCAGCAGATCGCACAGATCGACGTGCGGGAATTTTCCCAGCGAAAAAGTTGCCATTTATTCTACCTCTCCATCGTGAAACTCTTCACACGCCTGCAGCGTGTTTTGAATCAGGGTTGCGACCGTCATCGGTCCGACACCGCCTGGTACCGGCGTGATATAGGCCGCGCGCTGTGATGCGGAATCAAAATCGACGTCGCCAACCACTTTGCCGCTTTCCAGCCGGTTAATGCCCACATCAATCACGATAGCACCGGGTTTAATCCAGTCGCCCGGAATAAAGCCCGGTTTACCGACCGCCACCACCAGCAGATCGGCATGCTCAACGTGATGGCGCAGATCTTTGGTGAAACGGTGGGTGACGGTGGTGGTGCAGCCCGCCAGCAGCAGTTCCATACTCATTGGACGACCGACGATATTGGACGCGCCAACCACCACCGCATTCAGGCCATAGGTATCGATATTGTAGCGCTCCAGCAGCGTCACGATGCCGCGCGGGGTGCAGGGGCGCAGTTTTGGCGCACGCTGGCACAGGCGACCGACATTATACGGGTGGAAGCCATCGACATCTTTATCCGGCGTGATGCGCTCCAGCACTTTGACGTTGTCGATGCCGGCTGGCAGCGGTAACTGCACCAGAATGCCATCAATGTCGTTGTCCTGATTGAGCTGGTCGATCAGCTCCAGCAGCTCAGCTTCGCGAGTGGTCGCGGGCAGATCGTAGGAGCGGGAGAGAAAACCGACCTCTTCACAGGCGCGGCGTTTGCTGGCCACATAAATCTGCGATGCCGGGTTTTCACCTACCAGAACCACGGCCAGACCTGGCGCACGTTTGCCGGCTGCCAGACGCTGCTTTACTTTTTCCGCAACCTCAAGACGCACCTGCTGCGCAATCGTTTTACCGTCAATAATTTTTGCTGCCATCAGAGAGGAAATCCACTGTGTTGTGTTGAATCGGGGGAAGGGGGCTATTTTGTCAGAAGCGTGGCGCGCTGTCAGTTACAGTTTCAGACGCGTACGCGCTTTCCGGCTTTTTCGTCGCGACGAGTGCCGGCCTGCATGCGTATGATATCTGCAGGACAATCAGGGGACGATGTAATGATTTGGATAATGCTTGCTACTCTGGCGGTGGTGTTTGTCGCTGGATTTCAGCTGCTCACCGCTGGCTCACGTCACGCCGCTCAGCGGCTCAGCAAACGGCTGCAGCTGCCACCGGTACAGGTGGAATCAATGATCTCTATGATGGGGAAAGAGGCGGCGAAAGAGTTTACCGACTATCTCAGCAACGATAATGAAACGCATCTGCATAATGGCGCAGCGGTACTGCTGATCTGGCAGGTGTTGATTGTTGACGGCAGCGAGGAGAACAGTCAGCGCTGGCATGCGATTCTCAGTCGTGCTGGTTTTCCACCGCTTATTAGCCGCCAGCAGCTGCTGCTCGCGCTAGGCTTTCTGCGCCAGCTGGAGCCGGACATCCCGGCGCTACATGCACTTCGTGAGCAATACAATGCGCGTTTCACACCACAAGGGATTGAGCTGGAAGGAGAATTTACCGACAACAGTAAACTCGTGTCGCTCAGCGAATGGCGCAGGCGTCACTGACGCCAATTGGTCATTACCGCAGCACTTCGCTGCGGAGGAACGGCAAAAACGTTGACGTACCCGCTTCCCGACGTATAATCCACGCCATCTCCATGCGCCCTTAGCTCAGCTGGATAGAGCACCGGCCTTCTAAGCCGTAGGTCACAGGTTCGAATCCTGTAGGGCGTACCATCTCTTCTTCTGCTAGTGTCTCCTAAAGTCTACAAAAACCTCCTAACCCCTTGCCAATACTGGTTACTACATCCAGCGTTGTATCTATTTGTCTATTGAAAGCTACACTCGATTGGGGGCATCATAGGGGGCATTGTCCCGTTCAATAGATCACGATGCCCCCACATGAAGCTAAACGCTCGTCAAATCGACACTGTTAAGCCGAAAGAGAAAGCCTATAAACTGGCTGATGGGGCTGGCTTGTATCTCGAAATTTTCCCCAGCGGCAGCAAAAGCTGGCGGCTAAAGTACCGCTTTGCAGGAAAAGAAAAGCGCGTGGTATTCGGGCTTTATCCTGCCATATCTCTTGCGGAGGCGAGGGGTAAGCGCGAAGAGGCCAAAAAGATACTGGCAGCAGGCGGTGATCCCGGTCTTGCTAAACAGGAAGCCAAGCAGGCCAAAATCCTCGCCATCAACAACAGTTTTGAATCACTGGCGCAGGAGTGGCACGAACACAAACGACCCAACTGGTCCCAAGGCTATGCAGACGACATCCTTGAATACTTACGCAAAGATGTTTTCCCCGGGCTGGGTAAACGCCCAATTGCTGAGATCAAAGTGGCTGAGATGCTAGCCGTACTGCGTAAAATGGAACAGCGCGGCGTGCTGGATAAGCTAAAGAAAACGCGGCAGGCATGTCGGCAGATATTTACCTATGCCATTATCACCGGAAGGGCAGAGCACAATCCTGTGACCGATCTCGCGGGAGCACTGAAAGCACCCAAGCAAAAGCATTTCCCACATCTACTAAGTCATGAAATCGGTGGTTTCTTGCGTGCGTTAAGTGGCTACAGCGGCAGCCGCGTCACACATCATGCAACACGCTTACTTATGCTTACTGGAACTCGAACTATCGAATTACGGGCTGCTGAATGGAGTGAGTTCGATTTAAAGAAGGGAACTTGGCAGATCCCTGCTGAACGGATGAAGATGAGGCGGCCGCACGTTGTGCCGCTATCCAGTCAGGCGCTTTCACTGCTTGAAGAAATGCACGAGCTCAGCGGAAGGGGCAAATTTGTCTTCCCTGGACGAAATCATGCGGGAAAGCCCATGAGCGAGGCGAGTATTAATCAGGTGATAAAACGTATTGGTTTCAACGGGAAAGCAACAGGGCACGGCTTCCGACATACAATGAGCACCATATTGCATGAGCAGGGCTACAACACGGCCTGGATTGAGACTCAACTGGCGCATGCGGATAAAAACACCATTCGCGGCACTTACAATCATGCTCAGTACCTCGATGGCCGGCGAGAAATGCTTCAGTGGTATGCCGATTATCTCGGTATGCTGCGTGACAATGGTTGATAGCAATGAGGAATAGTGGATGACAGCACCTAAAGTAACTATCTACTTCTCAGAAGAACTTATTCATGTGCAGCTAGAGGGGAATGAGCGCTTGGACATCCCACTGCAAAACTTCCCAAGATTGCTGCGCGCTACATCTGAGCAGCGGAATCAGTGGGAGCTGTCTGGCTCGGGGCCGGGAATTCATTGGGATGAGCTGAACGAAGATATTTATGTTCCTTCTCTGTATGAGGGAAGGGATAGGGATCAAACAAATGGAAGCAAGTAGGACCAAAGGTAAATTATCGGACTCCCTTTGCTGCTTACGCTCGGAAGTATCATCAGGTCCCTTATACAAGAAGAAATTTCGATAAAATCTATTAAATAACATAAAGTTAACGAAAAATAACAGGATGAAAATGACAAGCCTTCAACAACGAGCAGAATTACACCGTCAAATCTGGGCAATTGCCAACAATGTCCGCGGATCGGTCGATGGATGGGATTTCAAACAATATGTACTTGGCGCACTCTTCTATCGTTTTATCAGCGAAAACTTTTCCAGCTATATCGAAGCCGGTGATGACAGCGTCAAATATGCCTTGTTGGATGACAGCATCGTCACCGATGACATGGCTTTGTTGAATAAATCGAACTTTTGCTGAGTTGAAGGATCAGATCACGCATCCTCCCGACAACACAGACCATTCCGTGGCAAAGCAAAAGT
>NZ_JBNPYB010000031.1:0-14316 GCF_050432985.1 Pantoea sp. AN62
ACGAAAGCAGGTATACCTGAAAGCGTGCGTATTGCCTGAAAACACAACCCGCTACGGGGGAGACTTACCCGAAATCTGATTTATTCAACAAAGCCCCGTTAATCATCACCGTCGGGCTGGTCATACAGTTCCCAGAGCTTCAGGAGCAAACGGGAAACAAGATATGTTACAAAAATGACGACCATCAACGGTGCTCCCGATTAACTGACAGATGACACGCCTCCTGAAAACCCCTAGCATACGCCGCAGTGTTCATTCTAACGGCGAATTCCAGTAAATGTATTCTACAGATGTCGTAAAAGAAAATGCCTACCTTTCAGCCACCCGCTCGGGGCTGGAATCGAACGAGATCGCTACTCTTCAGCGCTCCTTGCCTTCCCGGTTTAATCTGCGGCATTTGAAAAAAAATGAATCATTAAAACTCGTACTGCAAAAGAAAGCGGGAAAATCACGTGTCGTGGCCTATAAATTTACGTCCGGTTCATTTAATTACACGGCGTATCGTATATCAGATAAAAAGTTCTATAACCTTTCCGATACTTCCGGGAAAGGCAGTCTCGATTATCCGTTACCGGCCACAGCAAGACTCAGTTCGCCTTTCAATCCTGCAAGACTTAACCCGGTATCGGGAAAAGTGAGTCCCCATAATGGCATTGATTATTCCATGCCCATGAACACGAAAATAGTCAGCGTCATCGACGGAAAAATCACCCGGGCCGAATACAACAGTACCATGGGATATTTTGTTGAAGTAACGGGAAAAGCCGGTGTTAAAACTCGCTATCTCCACCTCAATAAAATACTCGTTACTAAAGGGGCCAGGGTTACCCGGGGAGACGCTATTGCGTTATCCGGTAACAGCGGACGTTCATCCGGTCCTCATCTGCATTACGAGCTGGTCATCAATAACAATCCTGTTAACTCACTGGCGTTCCGGGCAGCGGCACCCGCTGATAACAAACTTGAACAGCATGCCTTTGCGCATGCCAGAGACTACGAACGATACCTGGACTGATAACGGGGCCGCGACGCGGCCCCGTCTGCCGGATTAATTTTTTTTATCGTTTTCACTTCCTTGATGTTGATGATCTCCATGCCCTCCGTGGCCGTGGAAAAGATGCATTAGCGGGCAGACCAGCAATAACAGATATGGCCAGTAACCTGCCACATGTGACCAGTGTTCGCGCAGGAGGGCAAATGCCGCGATCGCGGCGACAGCAATAAGCGCATAGGTGGTACTTTTCATACTGGACTCCTTCTGTTCGTAACAGCCCCTTCACTCAGTGTTATTTCCCGAGCCTGACACTTTTCAGACGCAACGCATTCACAATGACGCTGACGGAGGAAAGAGCCATGGCCGCCGCCGCAATAACTGGCGACAGCAGTATTCCATACACAGGATAAAGCAGACCTGCAGCCACAGGCACGCCAAGTGCGTTGTAGATAAATGCAAAAAACAGATTCTGTCGGATATTTTTCATGGTGATTTCTGACAGATGACGGGCCCTGTTCAGTATCATCAAGTCGCCTTTGAGAAGGGTGACTCCGGCACTTTCAATTGCCACATCTGTACCCGTTCCCATGGCTATACCCACGTCAGCCGCTGCCAGCGCCGGGGCATCATTCACACCGTCTCCGGCCATCGCAACCACATGGCCAGACGCTTTCAGTCGGGTTATCACTGCTTTTTTGCCATCCGGCAGAATCCCGGCTTCAACCTCATCTATTCCCAGTTTCCGTGCGACTGCTTCAGCGGTAAGCTGGTTATCCCCGGTGAGCATAACGATGCGGATCCCCGCCTGACGCAAAGCTTTAAGCGCATCCGGCGTGGTTGCTTTCACGGGATCCGAGATAGCTATCAGGCCTGCAAGGTGCCCGTCTGTGGCCACATAGATAACGGTAGCGCCTTCCATCCGCAACGTATCCGCAACGGCCTTTTGATTATCAATAACGATACTGTTTTCCTGCATAGCCAGTTCATTACCAATAACAACCCGTTGACCTTCGACATCGCCTGAGACACCTTTACCCGACGGCGCATTGAAATGAGTGACTGCGGGTATTGCGATCCCCTTTTCCTGTGCTGCTTTAACTACTGCCATACCCAGCGGATGCTGCGAGCCTTTTTCCACTGCGGCCGTTACACGCAAAAGAGATGTTTCCCCACCCGGATTGAGACTGATAATCCCTGTCACCGTCGGCGAACCTTCCGTGAGCGTGCCTGTTTTGTCGACAACCAGCGTGTCCACTTTTTCAAGACGCTCAAGGGCTTCGGCATTCTTGATTAACACCCCGGCCTGGGCTCCTTTGCCCACCCCCACCATTATCGACATCGGCGTGGCCAGCCCCAGCGCGCAGGGACAGGCAATAATCAGGACCGACACAGCCGCAATGAGACCGTGCGCCATCCTGGGCTCGGGCCCCCAGACAGACCAGATCATGAAAGCAACAACCGCGATAAGTATCACCAGAGGAACAAACCAGCCTGAAACGCTGTCAGCCATTCTCTGGATGGGGGCCCGCGAACGCTGTGCATCAGCGACCATCTGAACAATTCGTGAGAGCATCGTTTCATCACCGACTTTCTCTGCACGGATGATAAGACTACCTGTCTGATTAATGGTCCCCCCGATGACAGGGTCACCCTCCGTTTTGGTAACAGGCATAGATTCCCCGGTCACCATCGATTCATCAACGGTTGTTTTGCCTTCGACCACGATACCGTCGACCGGAATACTCTCTCCAGGTCTGATGCGGAGCTTATCGCCAGGCAGGACATCTTCCGCATTAATATCCGTTTCATGACCGTCTTGATCCAGCCGCCTGGCGGTTTTGGGGGCAAGGTTAAGAAGCGCAGTAATGGCACCTGAGGTTTGTTCCCTTGCCCGCAATTCAAGGACCTGTCCCAGCAGAACAAGCACCGTAATAACAGCTGCGGCTTCAAAATAAATGGCCACCAGGCCATCCATGTTTCTGAACGATGCAGGAAACCAGGAGGGGAAGACGGTTGCAATGACGCTGTAAACCCAGGCTACGCCGGTCCCCATTGCAACAAGGGTAAACATATTCAGGGAGCGGTTACGTAACGACATTCCGGCCCGGGCGAAGAATGGCCAGCCACACCACAAAACGACAGGAGAGGCCAGAAGTAACTGCAGCCATGTGTTGTACTGTGGCGGTACTGTATTCCTCAAAGCGGGAAACAGATGAGAACCCATTTCGAGTATCAGAACCGGAAACGCCAGCAACAACCCCAGCCAGAAGCGTCTTGTCATGTCGCGAAGTTCATCACTCGTCCCCGTGGATGCCGTAGCTACGAGCGGCTCCAGTGCCATTCCACAGACAGGACAGCTTCCGGGACCACTACGGCGTATCTCCGGATGCATCGGACATGTCCACACACCTTCAGAAATCTCTTTCTCCGCCTGGCGGTGAGACTGTTTTATCTTATCAGGGCTGACTTCATGGTGGTCGTGGTGATGGTGATGTTCACTGGCATCTTCGGTAAAATAATGATCGGGATGGGCTTTAAATTTGCTCTCACAGCTGGCGGAGCAGAAATAAAGCTGATGGTCCTGGTATCGAATGCTGCTGTGCGCCTTGTCAGGCAGGATGACCATCCCGCACACGGGATCTCTCACCTTATGCAATGCGTGACTCTCGTCCGGGGATGATGTCTGCTCAGAAGCAGTCTGGTTGTTATGTTCCACTACATTGTCATTTTTCACAGTAACTCTCCTTATGCATATCTGAAGCATTTTCTGTCTTCAGGATATGTCATGGATGCGATTACCACGAATGCCGCCGGCATAAGAGTGCCTGCTGCCGGCGTCCCGTTATCAGCCGTTCCGCTGACTATTCGATTCGCTGGAAGACTTTTTTACTGCCCTCCGGTGAGAATGCGATAACATCGTAAGCCTCTTTTCGGGCCCCCATCTCCATTCCCGGACTTCCTGCTGGCATACCGGGGGTGGCGAGACCGTATATACCCGAACCAGACTGCATGGCCTTATGTATCGTTGCCGCAGGCACATGGCCTTCAATGATCAAATTACCTACAACCGCGGTATGACAACTTCGTAGTCCAGCAGGAACAGCATGCTTTTCTTTCAGGGCTGACAGCGCCTGATCATTCATGACGTGAGTTCGCACTTCGAACCCGTCTTTTTCCATCGCTTTGCCCCACAGGGAACAACAGCCACAGTTTTCAGATTTGTACATATCAATGACTTTTTCACTCGCCATTGCAGGCAGTGACAGGCCGAGAGCCAGGGCCATTAGAACCACTTTTTTCATACTCACCTCTGTATATTATCGATATAAACCCTGACGTCAGGGTGAATCAGTGCAGAAGGACGCCCACTGGGGGCGCCCTTTCAGGGTTATGACACGCTTTTTTTATGTCTGCGCAGCCAGATTAATTTGTAGGCGGCAGGAATAATGAACAGGGACAGCAGCGGAGCCGTGATCATCCCACCAATCATTGGCGCAGCAATACGGCTCATGACTTCTGAACCTGCGCCGGTTCCCCAGAGTATTGGCAGCAGACCCGCAATGATCACCGCCACGGTCATGGCTTTCGGCCGGACACGCAGTACGGCACCATGATAGAGGGCTTCATCAAGACCTTCCGGTGTGAACGTCTCTTTACGGGACAATTCCGGGTGCGCTTCAATGGCATGACGCAGATACATCAGCATGACCACGCCAAACTCTGCTGCCACCCCGGCCAGGGCGATAAACCCGGTTCCGGTCGCCACTGACATATGGAAGCCCTGCCAGTACAGGAACCATATTCCGCCAACCAGGGCGAACGGCAGGCTCATCAGGATCAGCAGGGCTTCGTCAACCCGGCGGAATGCCAGATACAACAGGATGAAAATGATCATCACCGTTATCGGCACCATCAGCTTCAGTTTCTTGTTGGCATGCTCAAGCAGTTCAAACTGTCCGGAGAATGCCACACTGGTTCCCGGTCTCAGTTTCACTTTCTCGCTGATGGCCGTCTTAATGTCGTTAACCACCGACACCATGTCCCTGCCGCGGGCATCAACATAAATCCAGCTGGCTGGCCGGGCATTTTCGGTTTTCAGCATGGTTGGTCCAGAAACGACGTTAATATCCGCGACATCGCCCAGCGTGATCTGCTGCTTCATCGGGGTCAGGATCGGCATCTGTTTCAGCGCCTGCGGACTGTTCCGGTAATCCTGCGGGTAGCGAATGTTAATAGGGTACCGGGCCACCCCTTCAACCGTCTCACCCACCATAGCACCTCCGATTGCTGAAGAGACGAACAGCTGGACATCACCTACCGTCATCCCGTAGCGGGAGGCTTTCTCCCGGTTGATATCGATATCGATGTAGCGCCCGCCCTCAAGTCGCTCAGCCAGGACAGACACCACGCCAGGCACGGTTTTGGCTACCGCCTCGATACTCTGCGCCGTCGCGTCGATATCGGACAGAACAGTCCCGGACACTTTGATACCTATCGGGCTTTTGATCCCGGTTGAGAGCATATCAATACGGTTACGGATAGGCGGCACCCAGAGGTTTGCCAGACCCGGTAAACGGACTGTCCTGTCGAGTTCATCAATAATCTTGTCAATTGTCATGCCGGGACGCCACTGATCCTCAGGTTTGAGCTGGATCGTGGTTTCCATCATTTCGAGCGGCGCGGAATCCGTTGCGGTCTCTGCTTTACCGGTCTTGCCAAATACAGAAGCCACTTCAGGAACGCTTTTGATTAACTTGTCTGTTGTCTGCAGGAGCGCTGCAGCTTCTGCCGGAGAGACGCCAGGCAAGGTCGACGGCATATACAGCAGATCGCCCTCGTTAATCTTCGGCAGAAATTCACCGCCCACCTGACTCAGTGGCCAGATAACCGTGAAAATGGACAAGGCCGCAACCAGCAGGGTTGTTTTTGGCCAGTGGAGGACCCGCAGCAGCAAAGGATGATACGCTTTGATCAGCACCCGGTTCAGGGGGTTACTTGTCTCGGCAGGAATTTTCCCCCGGATCCAGAATCCCATCAGAATAGGAATGACGATGATGGCCAGTGCGGCCGCTCCCGCCATGGAGTACGTTTTCGTGAATGCCAGCGGGCCAAACAGACGACCTTCCTGCCCTTCCAGGGTAAAGATAGGAATAAAGGACAGGGTGATGATCAGCAGGCTAATGAACAACGCGGGTCCCACTTCCACGGAGGCGTCGGTAATCACCTTCCAGCGGGTGGCGTTGTCAATCTGCTCACCCGGATGCTGATGATCCCACTCCTCAAGCCGTTTGTGCGCATTTTCAATCATCACAATGGCGGCATCCACCATCGCACCGACGGCAATCGCTATCCCTCCCAGCGACATGATATTGGCGTTCAGTCCCTGGAAGTGCATGACGATAAAGGCGATACACAGGCCAAGCGGCAGAGAGATAATCGCCACCAGGGCAGAACGTACGTGCCACAGGAACAGAGCACAGACGATGGCCACCACGATAAACTCTTCCAGAAGTTTGGAACTGAGGTTATCAATCGCCCGGTCGATTAACTGGCTGCGATCGTAGGTGGTCACGATTTCAACGCCTTCCGGCAGGCTGGCCTTCAGCGTCTCCAGTTTATCCCTCACTGCCGTGATAACGTCGCGCGCATTTTTACCCGACCGCAGGATCACCACGCCGCCAGCGACTTCTCCCTGGCCGTTCAGCTCGGCAATACCACGCCTCATTTCGGGCCCGGTCTGCACGCGGGCAACATCCCGCAGATAAACCGGCACGCCGTTCTCACCTGTTTTCAGGACGATGTTATTAAAATCATCAATGCTCTGAAGATAACCGCTGGCACGGACCATATACTCCGCTTCGGCCATTTCAACGGATGAGCCACCGGCCTCCTGGTTAGACGATTCAAGTGCCTGTTTCACTTCGGGCAGGCTGATACCGTACTGGGACAGTTTTACCGGATTGACCTGAATCTGGTACTGTTTCACCACGCCGCCAACCGAAGCGACCTCAGCCACGTTCGGGATGGTTTTCAGCTCAAATTTCAGGAACCAGTCCTGCAGAGAGCGCAGTTCTGAAAGGTCGTGTTTTCCGTTGCGATCGACAAGGGCATATTCAAATATCCAGCCCACTCCCGTGGCGTCCGGGCCGATTTCAGAGCTCACACCCGCAGGCAGTTTGCCCTGAACCTGATTCAGGTATTCCAGCACGCGCGAACGGGCCCAGTACAGATCGGTGCCGTCTTCAAAAATGACATACACATACGAATCACCGAACTGTGAAAAGCCACGCACGGTTTTTGCGCCAGGTACGGACAGCATGGTGGTGGTAAGCGGATAGGTGACCTGGTTTTCTACAATCTGCGGGGCCTGTCCGGGATAGCTGGTTTTAATAATGACCTGCACATCTGACAGGTCAGGCAGCGCATCGACCGGCGTGTTAATTATCGTCCATGTGCCCCAGATGCTGAGAAACAGTGCGCCCATCATGACCAGGAAACGGTTGGCGACAGAGCGCCGGATAATCCATTCAATCATCGTCGTCTCCTCAGTGCCCTGAATGCATATTTACAGGCTGCTCAGACATTGCTGGCATACTGTTTTCTGTTTTTTCAGGGTGGCGCATACGTTCCAGCGCGCCCGTAATATTGGCTTCGGAGTCAATGAGGAACAGGCCACTGACCACCACGGTATCGCCTTCATTCAGGCCGGAGCCAATGCCGGACTGTTGCTGTGATTCATGCAGAACGTGGATCTGTTTCGGCACAAACTTGCCTTCATCATCAACAGTAATCACGCGCTGTTCTTTGCCGGTATCGATAACGGCCTGGCTTGGTATCAGCAGCATCTCCTGGCTCTTGGTATTCAGTTTCAGATAGGCGTTCATGCCCGGCTTGAGAAACTCATCCTTATTAGAAACCTGGAGACGGACCTGAAGCGTACGGGTTGTCTGATCCACGCTGGGAAGAATGTTCCATTTTTCGACATGGAATGTTTTATCCGGATAAGCCGGTACCGAAATTTCAAACTGCGACGTATCTTTCAGCAGATATGCGATAGATTCTGGCACTGCAGCGCTGATCCAGACCGGGTCCATCCCCTGAATCTGAGCCACTACTTTATCTTTCGAAATATTCATTCCGGTGCGCAGGTCAAACGCAGTAATGACACCATCAATAGGTGCTTTAATGGTAAAACGGGTCTGGATTGTGCGGGTTGAACGCAGCCTTTGAATATCCTCTTCCGGCATACCAGCTAGACGAAGTCGCTCCAGAACCCCTTTTATCTGGGTTGACGTACCGCCTGTACCGGATAACAGCAGGAACTCACTTTGTGCCTCAACCCATTCAGGAATGGTGATATCGATAAGCGGAGTGCCTTTCTTCACATGATCGCCAATCGTCAGGGGATACACTTTTTCGACGAAACCGTCAGAGCGCGCCTGCACAATGACAAACTGATACTCGTTGTAACTGACATTAGCCGGGATTGTCTGAGAATAATTCAGCATTCCTCGCGTGACTTTTTGCGTTTTTAATCCCAGATTCTGAACCTGCGTTGGATCGATACGGATCCCGCCACTGCTTTTATCGCCGCTTTCATCAGCATATTTTGGCACCAGGTCCATATCCATAAAGGGAGATTTTCCGGGTTTATCAAATTTGGTATCCGGTTTCATCGGGTCATACCAGAAAAGTACCTTTCGCTCCGGTGCCTTTTGTTCGGTTTGTACTGTTTTTTGTGATGAGTTTACATACTGCCAGGCAGTAACCGATATCAGCCCTCCTGCTATGAGGCTGCTGATAATTATTGCAGCATATTTTATCTTTAAAGAAGCCATACAATTTCTCGCTGAAAAATCAAAACACCTGGCATATGCGCCCGATCATTCATTCACAGTAATCCCTTAATGAATGTTCAGGCGCACTGGATGTATTCGCTCCGGACTGATAATCAGGATTGCGTAACGTTAATGCTTTTGAGTAAGGAGATATTGCCCTGCTGAATAAACGAGAAATCGACATGGTTGCCGGTTTTCAGGGCATTGATAGCGTCGTCTGCATTAACAAAAGTGAAGCGCATGGTCATTGCAGGCCAGCCCACAGCAGGGATTGCTTCGTGCGAAATGGTAATCTTTTTACTATTCATATCAATGTCTTTAACGACACCGGTGCCCTTGATAACCTGCTGTACCGAAGCATCACTGGCAGCATTCATATCGCCATGCTGATGTGTTTCAGCATGAAGACCGGCAGAAAACATGACAGAGAAGGCACCAAATAAAACGGCTTTAAGTGAATTACGCATTTTTAATTTCCTGATTAATTAAATAAATTTACTCTACCCAACCGCCACCCAGCGCGGTAAACAGATTAATTTCGTTAACCTGTCGGGAATAGGTAAGATCGAGAATGGTTTGCTGCGTAGCGAAGAGGGAACGTTCTGCATCCAGCACTTCGATGTAACTGACAGCACCACTTGCATATAATCCTCTGGCACGCTGGAGAGTTATCTGAAGTGAATCAAGATAACGCTGCTGTGACTCAAGTTGCTGGCTAAGGCTGTCGCGCAGCGCAAGCGTGTCGGAAACATCCTTAAAGGCTGACTGAATTTTTTGTTCGTAATTAACCACCGATTGTTGCTGGCGAATTTCAGCCAGCTTCAGATTGGCTTTATTCCTGCCAGCATTAAAAATAGGAATTTCAATTTTAGGGATAAAATTCCACATTCCACTTCCTGACGTAAACAGGCTTGACAGCTCCGTACTGCTTGCGGAAAGACCACTGGTCAGGGTAATGGAGGGGAAAAAGGCCGCTCGCGCTGCGCCAATATTGGCATCAGCCGCTTTCAGCTGATATTCCGCTTCCATAATATCCGGTCGCTGCAGCAAAATTTGTGAAGATAGATTTGGTGGCAATTTTACTGGTGCGATCTCCCCGCCTTTCATCCCTTTTTCTGACGGAAGTGCGCGGTACGTTCCCAGCACCAGTTGCAGGGCATTGTTTGCCTGAGCCAGATCGCCTTCTCGTTTGGCTATTTCGGCGCGGGTACTTTCGATTTGTCCTCTCGCCTGTTCAAGTGCCAGAACGTTCGTACTCCCGGTCACGAGCTGTTGCTCAACGAAAGCATAGGACTGTTCATAATTTTTCAGCGTTTCCCGCGCAATACGGAGTTGTTCGTACGCCAGTTGCTGGCTGAAATAGCTCTGTGAAACGTTGGAGACCAGCAGGATGTGTACGGCCCGACGGGCTTCTTCGCTGGCAAAGTAGTTCTGGCGGTCAGCATCACTCATGTTCTTAAGTTTGCCGAAAAAATCGAGCTCATAGCTGAGCTCCAGTCTCGCGTCGTACTCCTGTGTGGTCGGCTTGTCACCTTTCAGACCACCGCTGTATGTTATCCCGGATGAGGCATTCAGCTGGGGATAACGATCTGCATCCGTGACGTTGAACTGGGCTCGGGCCTCTTCAACCTTCAGGGCAGCCATTCTCAAATCACGGTTATTAGTCAGAGCTTCACCGATCAACCGGGTAACCTGGGGATCGACAAAAAAGTTACGCCAGCCCGTATCCTGATAGCCATTTACCGCTGGCGTCAGGCTGTTATGGGACAGTGAAAACTGCTGGGGTACCGGTGCTGCGGGCCGCTGATATTCAGGCGCAAGCGACACGCAGCCTGCCAGGATGAATATCGTGCTAATGCTGAGTAATTTTAATTTGAACATAACGCTTCTCGTCCAGGCAGACCTGGTAAATGGTTCAAATGAAGTCCAGAGTATTGATAGGGGTACTTTACCTAACGCTCTCTGTTTGCCGAGTGACAGGATAATGACAATGTTGTCATTTTTGCTGTAATCCGTTGATAACGATCGTGGGCGCAATAGAATGACATTAGCAGCCAGCCGGGGAGCAAGATGAAAATATTGATCGTCGAAGACGAAATTAAAACAGGTGAATATCTCAGCAAAGGGCTTACAGAGGCAGGGTTCGTAGTGGATCACGCTGATAATGGTCTTACCGGATATCATCTCGCCATGACAGCCGAGTATGATTTAGTCATTCTGGATATCATGCTACCTGATGTGAACGGCTGGGATATCATCCGCATGCTGCGCACTGCCGGAAAGGGTATGCCGGTCTTACTGCTGACAGCCCTCGGCACGATCGAACATAGGGTCAAAGGACTGGAACTGGGTGCGGACGATTATCTGGTTAAACCCTTTGCGTTTGCCGAACTGCTCGCCCGGGTGAGAACCCTTCTGAGGCGGGGAAACACGATGATCACGGAAAGCCAGTTTAAGGTGGCTGACCTCTCGATTGATCTCGTATCCAGAAAAGTCAGTCGCGCCGGAAACCGCATTGTGCTCACCAGTAAAGAGTTCAGCCTGCTGGAATTCTTCATTCGCCATCAGGGAGAGGTTCTTCCCCGCTCCCTGATTGCCTCTCAGGTCTGGGACATGAATTTTGACAGCGACACTAATGCGATCGATGTCGCAGTAAAGCGACTCCGCGCTAAAATAGACAACGATTACGAGACAAAGCTGATCCAGACAGTCCGGGGCGTGGGCTACATGCTGGAGGTCCCGGATGCATAGCAAACCTTCCAGACGCCCTTTCTCACTCGCTCTGCGGCTGACCTTTTTTATCAGCCTGTCCACGATACTGGCTTTTATCGCCTTCACCTGGTTTATGCTGCATTCTGTTGAAAATCATTTTGCCGAGCAGGATGTCAGCGATCTTCAACAAATCAGCACCACACTGAACCGTATACTGCAGTCCCCGGTGGATCCGGATGATAAAAAAATAAGCAAAATAAAGGAATCAATTGCCAGCTACCGCAACGTTGCCCTTTTGCTCCTCAATCCCAGGGGTGAAGTGCTCTTTAGCTCAGCTCAGGGGGCGGCACTACGCCCGGCAGTGAATTCAGCAGATTTTAGCGAGCACAGCCGCGCACGGGATGTCTTTCTCTGGACGGTGGAGGATCCTGCGGGACCGATGGATACCGGGTCCGAAATGAAGATGGAAACATACAGGATTATCGCCTCCTCTGGTCAGGCGATATTTCAGGGCAAACAGCAGAACTATGTCATGCTGACTGGCCTATCCATTAATTTCCATCTCCATTACCTCGATGCGCTGAAAAAGAACCTGATTGCGATTGCCGTCGTGATAAGCCTGTTGATTGTTCTGATCATTCGAATCGCTGTCCGTCAGGGGCACCTGCCCCTTCGTAATGTCAGCAATGCCATTAAAAACATCACCTCCGAGAATCTTGATGCGCGACTGGAACCGACACGCGTTCCCATTGAGCTGGAGCAACTGGTTATCTCGTTCAATCATATGATTGGAAAGATTGAGGATGTCTTTACCCGCCAGGCCAATTTCTCTGCCGATATCGCGCATGAGATCAGAACGCCCATCACCAATCTGGTGACGCAGACTGAAATCGCACTGAGTCAGGATCGAACACAGAGGGAACTTGAGGATGTCCTCTATTCCAGTCTTGAAGAGTATAACCGGATGACCAAAATGGTCAGCGATATGCTGTTCCTGGCACAGGCAGATAATAATCAGCTGATACCTGACAGGGTCATGTTTGACCTCAGAGCGGAAGTCATGAAAGTCTTCGAGTTTTTCGAAGCCTGGGCCGAAGAACGCAATATCACGCTCAAATTTAACGGGATGCCCTGTCTGGTCGAGGGAGATCCACAAATGTTCAGAAGAGCGATCAATAATCTGTTATCCAATGCCCTGCGTTATACCCCTGAGGGACAGGCAATCACCGTCTCAATAAGAAAACAGGGGAGCTTTTTTGACCTTGTGATTGAAAATCCGGGGAAACCAATCCCTGAAGAGCATTTATCAAGGCTGTTTGACCGTTTTTATCGGGTGGATCCGTCCAGACAACGAAAAGGAGAAGGCAGCGGCATCGGCCTTGCGATTGTGAAGTCAATCGTGGAAGCACATCACGGAAGAGTGCAGGTGGAATCAGACGTACGCTCCACGCGTTTTATCTTATCCGTGCCCAGACTGGAGAAAATGATCCCGGAAACCCAATGCTGAAAATAAAGATGTAAATGACAAAGATGTCATTAGCCTGTCATGCAGCAAACAGAAGCCATTCGATATAATTAGTGCAACTTATCAGGAAGGCTGGATTGCTTCATCAATACCCGGCGTCAGAGTACGCCAGGAAATGAATATCCAGCCCTCTTCCGGAGAAATAAACGCTGCCGAACTTGTTTCAGTTATGGAACTGAAAACACCGGTTGTACTTCCCCGGACATCACTAATTCAGAAATGGAGAGTTATCATGAAAAATATCGTATTAGCATCTTTGCTGGGCTTTGGTTTAATTTCATCGGCCTGGGCCACTGAAACCGTGAATATCCATGATCGCGTCAACAATGCACAGGCTCCTGCTCACCAGATGCAGTCTGCTGCGGCTCCTGTCGGGATCCAGGGGACTGCTCCTCGTATGACCGGTATGGACCAGCATGAACAGGCCATTATTGCTCATGAAACCATGACGAACGGCTCGGCGGATGCGCACCAGAAAATGGTGGAAAGTCATCAGAAGATGATGGGAAATAACACGGTATCCACGACCGTCCCGTCAACGTCTTACGCGGCGATGAATGAGCATGAAAGAGCAGCGGTTGCCCATGAATTCATGAATAACGGGCAATCCGGCCCACATCAGGCCATGGCCGAAGCGCACCGCCGCATGATCAATGCAGGCTGAATGCGACGGTAGTATCCGTGCTGTTACCTTTTCCCTGATAGATTTTCCTGAAACAACGTTGCTACATTTTTGCCCCCCGTCAGGGGGCTTTTTTGTCTGACTCAGCTACACTTAACCGGTACCTGTCTGAAAGGAATTATTATATGAAAATCAAAAACACCCTTTTTGTAATATTAATGTTATCCCTGCCAGCCATTTCTGCTGAACATTCTGAAATGAACATGTCAGATATGACCTCATCAGCATCGTCACAGGAATACATGGCGGGGATGAAAGATATGCATGACAAAATGATGGCCGCCGTTAATGAGCCAGATCCCGACAAGGCCTTTGCAAAAGGCATGGTTGCACACCATGAATCGCCACGGATAATCTAGACACTTCCTAGCCGTTGATAATACTGGTTTTCATATTCTGTCGGTGACATCTGATCGCTGGAACCATGCCGACGCTTACTGTTATAAAACATTTCGATGTAATCAAAAATAGGCTTTGTTGAATAAATAAGATTTCTTGCGAACGACCCTGTAGCTGGCTGGATTTTCAAGCAATACGCACGCTTTCTGGCATCCCAGCCTTTGTC
>NZ_JBNPYB010000032.1:0-13830 GCF_050432985.1 Pantoea sp. AN62
ACAAAGGCTGGGATGCCAGAAAGCGTGCGTATTGCTTGAAAATCCAGCCAGCTACAGGGTCGTTCGCAAGAAATCTTATTTATTCAACAAAGCCGTCTGGTTATCCAGAAAACGTAATTTCCAGCTGGCCAGCGTACGTGGCATTTTGCGCTGGTCGCTTCCGTCGGTGCTGTAGTAATGCAGTTCCAGTCCGCCGCCTTTGGCCGGGGAGATCCTTCCGGCCCAGATTTCTCCCTTCGGCGTATACATGATGATGGCCGTTCTGCTGTTCGCGGCGCCCTGTACCCACATCGACAACACGCGCGCTCCGATATTATCGATATCATCCTGGTAGATATACACGTTCGCGCTGTTGACGAAGTTCTGGTAATCGTCGCCCACCAGCTGACGGAATTTTTCATCCAGCACCGCATCCGCGAATATCCCTAACGACAGCAGCGTGGGTTTAGGTCGCGGATCGGTTTCGGAGAGTTGATAAGCCCCATCCAGAAATACGCCTGCAGGCATGGATAATCGGCAACCCCAGTCTGAGTTACTGTAAACCTGTAATGAGCCGTCTTTTTTTGGGATCAGCAGCAGCTTACAGTTACTGGTCTCGGCGATATTATCCACGGCGAGCATACCGTAGAACCGGCGTGCTTCGGCGGTAAATTCGTCCTGGTTCAGGCCCGCCCAGGCGCGGATGTCCAGCGTCGCACTCCACTGTGCGTTTCGGCTGAACTGGATCACCCCACCGCTCATATTTGGCGCCAGCATGTTCCACCATTTCCCTTCCCATTTGAAATCGCGATTGGTGTCGGATAACGCACTGATACCGGCGTAGTACGCCCGTTCGATACAGTTATCGGAGGTACATTTCTTCAGCAGCTTTCCCCAGTCGTCATATTTTTTATTACTGTCTTCCACACCTTCCTGCTGCAACGCCTGGTGGTAAACGACCATCAACGTGCTATCCAGCCAGTGCAGGTTATCATTATTGCAGATGGTATTTTCCAGAGGCGTGACCGCGCGCTGGCAGTTCACCGCCAGGGCGCTTGCGCTGAAAAATAACATCAGTAAAAACAAAACTCTAAAAAGTCCCGGCGACATATTATTCAACTTTTAGCCAAAAAGGCGGATATTGTCGCGAATGAAAACTTCCATTGCAATATAAACCCTGATTAGTCGCGGTATAACAGTGAAAGATAAATGAAATGTTAAACAATATTTTTATATTGTTGCAATTAATAAAGCGTGTAGAGAAATGCGCACATGATAATAAACAGCGAACAGTAATATTTTTCGCATCTTATTGAACAGAATAAATTTATCATGGCGCAGCCTGCCCCGAATATTGCTTCCGCAATATTACTGTGGCTTTGGTCAGAAAACCTCCGAGCGCCGGGAAAGCCAGTTCCGGCTTTAAGCCGGCACTTCCAGGCCGCGTGCTTAACGTCCGAATCAGACGCAGCCGACTGGATAGAGAAATAATGCGAAAAATATATCACTGCGCGACCTATGCTGATTATTTGCAGCGCGCCATGTTGCTGAAATGACTCGCCGGCCAGCGTATCAGCGATATCACAAAAATGAAGATTTCCGATATCCGGCAGAGCCATCTTCATCTGCAGCAGGAAAAACCGGTACGCGGAATACCCTTCCCTTGTCACTGCGCTGTGAAATTCGCGGGCTGAGACGGAAACAGGCGACCCGGTGACCTCATTTCCTACGGGCCGCAGAGTATGGCCGCCGGTCAGGCTACAGACCTGAGCAGCGAAACAGGCGCAGCGCCAACCTTCCATCAACAGCGTTCAGCTGCTGAACGGCTTTAGCATAAACAGGCTGTCGATAGCCGGACGAAGCTGGGTCATAACAGAGAGGAAATGACAGATAAAGGAAACGCGTTCAGGGAGGGAAGCGGCGGCTGGTGAAAACAATTGATTTTGCAGAAGAGTTTTGCAGAAGACCCTTTTTACAGCCGCTAAAAAGGCGCAGATTCAGATGAACTCAGTCCGGAAGATCTCCGAAAACCGGCCGGATTAAACGGTCCGGACTGAGCCTGTTCATCTGCGCTTAAGGGGATTATTTGCCGAGAATCTCCCGGCGCACGATGTCCGCGCCCGCGCTTAATGCAGCCAGTTTGCCGCTGGCGACCTGACGGGATAACGGCACCATGCCACAGTTGGTCGATGGATAAAGTTTGTCGGCATCAACGAATTGCAGCGCTTTACGCAGGGTATCGGCGACCTGTTCGGCGGTTTCAACCGCGTTGGTTGCCACATCAATTGCCCCCACCATCACCTTTTTGCCGCGGATCAGTTCAATCAGATCCATCGGCACGCGCGAGTTCTGGCACTCCAGCGAGATGATGTCGATAGCTGATTTCTGCAGCTTAGGGAACACCTCTTCATACTGCCGCCACTCGGTGCCGAGCGTCTTCTTCCAGTCGGTGTTGGCTTTAATCCCGTAGCCGTAACAAATGTGGACAGCAGTTTCACATTTAAGCCCTTCAACCGCTCTCTCTAACGCGGCAATACCCCAGTCGTTGACTTCATCGAAGAAGACGTTAAAGGCTGGCTCATCAAACTGGATGATATCGACGCCGGCCGCCTCTAATTCTCTGGCTTCCTGATTGAGAATTTTGGCAAATTCCCAGGCGAGTTTTTCGCGACTTTTGTAGTGGCCGTCATAAAGCGTATCAATCATCGTCATCGGACCGGGCAACGCCCATTTGATTGGCTGGCTGGTCAGCTGGCGTAAAAACCGGGCGTCTTCAACAAATACCGGCTTCAGGCGGGCAACCTCACCGACCACTGAAGGCACGCTCGCATCATAACGATCGCGAATTTTCACGATCTGACGTTTTTCAAAATCGACACCGCTGAGGTGTTCAATAAAGGTGGTGACAAAATGCTGACGTGTTTGCTCACCATCACTGACAATATCGATACCGGAATGCAGTTGATCTGCCAGGCTGATACGCAGCGCATCAAGTTTGCCCTCAGCTAATTCGTCACCCTGCAATTTCCACGGCGACCACAGCGTCTCAGGTTGGGCCAGCCATGAAGGTTTAGGTAAACTGCCAGCAGTCGATGTCGGTAATAATGTGTTCATAATAAATAACCTTTTATTTGGGTGGTTCAAACAACGGGCTGGGCAAACCATTGCTCAAGAAGTGTCTGCCAGGGCTTAATGAAAAGTTCTTCAGTGAATTTACCCTGCTCAACCGCCAGCTGGCTGCGCTCTTCTCGATCGTAAACAATTCGCGTTAATGAATAATCCTGATGCGTCAGGCTCGGTTGATAGACGTTGCCCGCCGCTGAATTGGCATTGTAGATTTCAGGCCGGTATATTTTCTGAAATGTTTCCATGGTGCTGATGGTGCTAATCAGTTCCAGGTTGCTGTAATCGTGCAGCAGATCACCCTGAAAATAAAAAGCCAGCGGCGCAACGCTGTTACGCGGCATGAAATAACGCGCTCTTAATCCCATCTTCGCGAAATAGTCATCGGTCAGCGAGGTTTCATTCTGGGCATATTCATCACCCAGCACCGGATGATGATTACCGGTGCGGTGATAGGTATTTTTACTCGATACGCTCAGGCATATCACCGGCGATTTACTGAATTTCTCTTTATACGCCGCAGAGTTAACAAAGCTTTTGAAGATATTGCCATGCAGAACGCCATAATTTTCCGGCGTACTGAATTCGCTTCTGTTTTTATTGTGTGCCGGCAACACCACGCTGAAATCATAATCGCGTACATACGATGAGAAGTTATTGCCGACAATCCCTTCAATGCGTTGTTGGGTGTGATGATCAATGATATGGGTTTTTAAAACCTCAATGACCGGGAAGGCATCATTACGGCCTTGCGCATTAATAGCCAACTCCACTGAGATAATTTCCAGCTCAACAGAATAACGATCGCCTTTCGGATTATCCCAGTTCGCCAGCGAGTTAAAACGGTTATCAATCATGACCAGGGCGTTGCGTAAATTATCCTGACGCTTTTCACCCCGGGCTAAATTGGCAAAGTTAGTGGTGATGCGCGTATTTTCAGACGGATTATAATTCTCGTCGAAACGCAGACTTTTAAGAGTAAATGTAAACGCATTATTCATCGCAATCTGGCACCCTGATCGTCTGATTCAAAATATGAGAATCGCGCATCGAAGCGGCGATTAATTGCGCACCGCTGGCGACTCTTCATATTATCAATTGATATTAACAATGCATCCTTTATGCCTCAGTCGGAGTGTGAGGAAAAGTGATTTAATTTCACCGAACATGAGAGATGTTCATGATCAGTTATCAGAATGAAGATCAGGTGTTACAGCGGTGGCAGGCATCCGGCAGCCGCTTTGGGGTCCTGCTGCCTGAGGCGCATCAGCCCTGCCCGCATCAATATCGTCTCTGCCTGTTCATCCTTCCCTCAGACACGAGCCGGCGATTTCAACGCAGTTTGACGTTATGAGAACCATGCCGTCAGAAGTTAAGCGATGCCGTGCCGAATTCCCGGAAAGCGTCATCCATCGGTTGATAACCGAGTACCTCACGGGTCGCGGTGAGGTCAAAACGCTTAAACCGATTATCTGAAATTCCATAGCCGATAAAGAAACCGATATTTTCCGCCTCAATCGCGCAGGTTATCAGCCTGACCGCATCCTGCGGGCTCAGCCACGCGCTGTAGTCGCGGGCATTTTTCAGCACGCCGGCCTGTTTAGGTTCAAAGGCCCCGATTCTGAGCGCAACACAGGAAAGGCGGTGCTGGCTGGCATAAAAAGAACAGAGCGCCTCGCCGTAGCACTTGGTGACGCCATACAGATTAGCCGGTGCCACTGCCATTCCCGGCTGGATCTGCACATCAACCGGATAACCCTCAATGGTCTGGGCGCTGCTGGCAAAAACAAAACGCCCACAGGTGGAGGCAGCCGCCGCTTCAAGCAGCCAGGTTACGGCAACAATATTTGCAGGCAGCAGCTGTTCAAAGAGGGCATCGGCATGCGGGATACCGGCCAGATGTACGATTGCATCAGGCTGCGCGGTGGCCAGCAGCGTTGCCGCCGCGCCCGGTTGTGAAAGATCGGCGGCGATAAACCGATGCGGCGAGGGGATTTCATCATCCGGCAGCGTCAGATCGGTCAGGATGAAATCATAGGCTTCACTCAGGGCGCTGAAGCAGGTGCGGCCAATGCGGCCACTGGCACCGGTAAGCAGGATCTTTTTGCGGTCTGGCATTCTCTCGGTTCCTTGATTAATCGTATCGGATGGTGATCAAACGCAGATAAAAAGTCGTGACGCTGAAGTGCTGCGACAGCTCACCATCAATCGTGAATCGCCGACAGATCGGCGCAAATCCTGAATGCGCAAGCTGGCCCGCAAGCGCTCATGCAGCGGGATGGCGGGCTTGATTATCCCGCTTCAAAAACCGCTCTGCCGCAGACAACGGATAACATCAACGCGCTGTCACGGCGGAGAGACTGATGGCTGTTTTACCCCTGGCCGAAAATCTTAATCACCGCATCCAGATGCTCTTTCATCGCCTTCTTCGCGGCACGGCTGTCACGCGCTTCCAGCGCATTCAGAATCCCGAGATGTTCGATCTCAGAACGGTGCGGCATGTCCTGTGGGGTGTAGTGGAGTTGTAAGCTGCGGAACATGGTGCCGTAACGGTGGCCGAGCAGGTGACCAATGATAAACGCATAGGCTGGATTGCCGCTGGCCTGGGCAATGCGGATATGGAACAGGCGGTCGCCTGGATGGGTTGCCGAGCCATTGCGATTATCATAGCAGTTTTGCTCGTATGCCTGCCTGATCGCAGTAAGTTCTTCATCCGTGGCGTTTCTTGCCGCCAGGGCAGCCGTTTCAGGTTCGATCAACCGGCGGGTCTGTAACAGCGAAAATGGCGGCAGCTCAGCGGTAAAATCCAGTTCGATGTTCAGCTCATCATCGACGTCGGCCCACTGATTGCGGCCCGCCTGCGACATCACCGGTTCCTGCGAAGGCGCAGCCGGTAAGGCTGGCGGCTGACGCACAATCACGCCGTTACCGACCCGCACATCCACCAGCCCAATCACTTCAAGCGCGATCAACGCTTCCCGCACCGACGCGCGGCTGACCTGCAACAGACTGGCTAATTCACGTTCGGCTGGCAGTCGGCTGCCGGGTGGAAACTCTTTATTATCAATTAATGTTTTTAGCTGGTCAGCTATCTGCCTGTAAATCCTTGGGTTTTCTAATCTTTTTATCGGCATCGGACACCTGAGGTCAATTCTCATTAAGTGATTCAGCTAGCATTTTCCAGACAAAAATCTTGCTGCTTTGTTTTATGCATGTAAAAAATTGGTTAACCGAAATGGCGTTTTAAGCAGAAGCTTGCTGGACATCTTAGCAAAAAGCACTGGTTTTAACGCATTTTTTTCGCCTCTAATGGCCTGACCATTAGACCTATAAAATGACATTTTAGCGGGAGTTGCCATGAACCTGGCAGGGAAAAAAGTACTGATTACCGCCGCAGGACAGGGTATCGGTTTTACCACCGCTGCACTGTTTGCCCGCGAAGGTGCAGAGGTGATTGCCACAGATATCAATATCAGCGCGTTACAGCAGATACCGGGTATTACGGCACAACATCTCGACGTTACCGATCCCCAGGCGATTGCCGCGCTGGCAGAAACAACCGGTCCGCTCGATGTGCTGTTTAACTGCGCCGGTGTGGTTCACAGCGGCGACATACTCAGCTGCAGCGAAAGCGAATGGCAGTTCGCGCTGGATCTCAATGTCACCGCGATGTTCCGCATGATCCGCGCTTTCCTGCCGGCGATGCTGAAACGCAACCACGGCTCGGTGATCAACATGTCATCGGTCGCCTCCAGCATCAAAGGCGTGCCAAACCGCTTTGCCTACAGCGCCTCCAAAGCGGCAGTGATTGGCCTGACCCGCTCGGTGGCAGCAGATTACGTCACCCACGGCATCCGCTGTAATGCGATTTGCCCCGGCACGGTGGAATCGCCTTCCCTGCGCCAGCGCATTGCCGCTCAGGCCCTGGCCGAAGGACGCAGCGAAGCGGAGGTTTATGCGGCGTTTGTTGCCCGCCAGCCGATTGGCCGTATTGGTAAAACCGATGAGATTGCCCAGCTGGCGCTTTATCTCGCCTCTGATGCCAGTTCCTACACCACCGGCACGGTGCAGATTATTGACGGCGGCTGGAGTAACTGATCCCGCAGCCGCTCTGCTTCCCTGACTTTTTCACAGAAGGATAGTGATCGATGAAACTACTACGATACGGCAATGCAGGGTCCGAACGCCCTGGGCTACTGGACAGCAACGGAAAACTGCGCGATCTCAGCGCTCACGTCACCGACATCGATGGCGATACCCTGCAACCAGCCACGCTGGACGCATTACGTCAGCTCGATCCGCACAGCCTGCCGCTGGTAAGCGGTGAACCCCGCCTCGGCGCGTGCGTTGCCAGAAGCGGGAAGTTTATCTGTATCGGCCTGAACTACGCCGATCACGCAGCGGAAACCGGGGCTGAAATTCCGAAAGAACCGGTGGTCTTCAGCAAGTGGACCAGCGCCATTGTCGGCCCGAACGATGACGTCGAAATCCCGCGTGATTCGGTGAAAACCGACTGGGAGGTTGAGCTGGGCGTGGTAATCGGCACCGGCGGCCGCTATATCAGCGAAGCCGACGCCATGGCGCACGTCGCGGGTTACTGCGTGATTAACGACGTCTCTGAACGGGAGTTTCAGATTGAGCGCGGCGGAACCTGGGACAAAGGCAAAGGCTGCGACACCTTTGGTCCGATTGGTCCGTGGCTGGTTACCGCCGATGAAATCCCCGATCCACATCAGCTGAACCTGTGGCTGGAAGTGGATGGCACGCGTTATCAGAACGGCAATACCCGCACCATGATTTTCCGCATTCCCGAAATCATCAGTTATCTCAGTCGTTTTATGAGCCTGCAACCTGGTGACATTATCTCTACCGGTACACCGCCGGGCGTCGGTCTGGGACAAAAACCGCCGCTGTATCTGAAAGCCGGTCAGGTTATGCATCTTGGGATTGAAGGTCTGGGTGAACAGCGTCAGAAGACGGTACAGGCATAGCCTCATTACAGCGGAAGGAATGTTCGATGACGACGATTACGGCTTTACGTGTAGAGGATGTGCGCTTCCCGACGTCGCTGACGATGGATGGCTCGGATGCGATGAATCCCGATCCCGACTACTCGGCGGCGTATGTGATTCTGGAAACCGACCATCCGGCGCTGCGGGGGCATGGCCTGACCTTCACCATCGGGCGCGGTAACGAAATCTGTTGTGCCGCGATTGGTGCACTGCAGCATCTGATCGTTGGCCGCCAACTGGCGGATATCACCGCCGATATGGGGAAATTCTGGCGGGATTTCACCAGCGATAGCCAGCTGCGCTGGATTGGCCCGGATAAAGGTGCCATTCATCTGGCGACCGGTGCAGTGGTCAATGCGGTATGGGATTTATGGAGTAAGGCGGTCGGCAAACCGGTGTGGCAGCTGGTGGCGGATATGACGCCGGAAGAGCTGGTGCGCTGCATCGATTTTCGCTACATCACCGACTGCATTACTCCGCAGGAGGCGCTGACGCTGCTGCAACAGCGGGCCGACAACAAAGCACAGCGTCTCGAAAAACTGCTGGCGGAAGGTTACCCCTGCTACACCACCTCGGCCGGCTGGCTGGGCTATCCCGACGACAAGCTGCGCCGTTTGTGTCAGCAGGCGGTGGATGCCGGTTTCGATTACCTGAAGCTGAAGGTCGGACGAGACCTCGAAGATGACATTCGCCGGGTGCGGATTGCCCGCGAAGTGATCGGTCCGGACCGCAAGCTGATGATCGACGCCAATCAGGTGTGGGAAACCCGCGATGCCATTCCGTGGGTGAATGCGCTGGCGTTTGCCGATCCCTGGTTTATCGAAGAACCGACCAGTCCGGATGATATCGAAGGCCATCGCACCATTCGGCAGGGTGTTGCGCCGGTCAAAGTTGCTACCGGCGAGATGTGCCAGAACCGCATCATGTTTAAGCAGTTCATCATGCGTGAAGCGATTGACGTGGTGCAGATTGACGCCTGCCGCATGGGCGGCATCAACGAAGTGCTGGCGGTGATGCTGATGGCAGCCAAATATAACCTGCCGGTCTGCCCGCATGCCGGCGGAGTCGGGTTATGCGAGTACGTGCAGCACCTTTCGATGATCGATTATCTCTGCATCGCCGGAACCCATGAAGGCCGGGTTATCGAATACGTTGACCACCTTCATGAGCATTTTGTCGATCCCTGCGAGATCCGCGGTGCAGCCTACATGCCGCCCAAATCGCCCGGCTTCTCCATCGAAATGCATCAGGCGTCGATCGAAAAATATCGCTACCACGCCTGAGCCGCAAAGGAGAATGCCGATGATGCGAGTCGACAGCCACCAGCATTTCTGGCGCTACACGGCGCAGGATTACCGCTGGATCAACGATGACATGGGTTTGCTGAAACAGGACTTTCTGCCGCAGACGCTGCGGCCGATCCTGCAGCGCCACGATGTGCAGAAAACGGTTCTGGTGCAGGCAAGATGCAGCCTGGAGGAAACCCGCTGGCTGCTGGATATTGCCGGCCAGACCGATTTTGTCGCGGCGGTGACCGGCTGGATCGATCTGCGCGACGCCGATCTGCCGCAACAGCTGGAAAGGTTAGCCCATCCGTTGTTGCGCGGTTTTCGCCATCCGGTTCAGGACGAGCCTTATCCGGCGCACTGGCTGGCCGATCCGGCCATCAACGCCGGGATTCGCCAGCTTCAGCAGCGGGAATATCTCTATGAACTGCTGGTGACGCATCACCATCTGGCCGAAGCCGTTGAGTTCGCGCAGCGCCATGACCAGCATTTTCTGGTGCTCGATCACTTCGGTAAGCCCGATCTGACGCTGGGGGCCAGCCACTGGAAGCAGCAGGTTGCGCCGCTGAAGGCGCTGAAACATGTCAGCTGTAAGCTCTCCGGTCTGCTGACCGAGCCACGACCAGCGGGCCTCTCAGCCGACGATTTGCTGCCTTTTTTTGATGCTGCACTGGAGATTTTCGGCAGCGAACGGCTGATGTTCGGCTCCGACTGGCCGGTTTCGCTGCTGGCAGGTGCCGATGAAAATCCCTGGCAACTCTGGCAACCGGCCATTGCAAAACTCAGTGCCGCCGAACAGGCAGCCATTTATGGCGGCAATGCCTGCTCTCTTTATCGATTACAGGAAACACACGATGAATCTGTATCTGCAAAATAAAGTGGTAATCGTCACCGGCGGCGGTTCCGGTATTGGTGAAGCGATCTCACTGACGCTGGCCGAAGAAGGCGCCATTCCGGTGATCGTCAGCAATACCGAACCGGCGAATGAGCTGATGCATAAGCTGCAACAACTCTCGCCGCAGGCCAGCTTTGTGCTCGCCGAACTGCGTGACGAAGCGAGCTGTAAGACCGCGCTGGATCAGATCCTGACCCGTTACTCCTCGATTGACGGCCTGGTGAACAACGCCGGGGCCAATGACAACGTCGGGCTGGACGCAGGACGCGCCGCCTTTGTGCAGTCACTCGAACAGAATCTGATTCACTACTACCTGATGGCGCATCTGTGCCTGAATGCGCTGCGTGCCAGCCGGGGCGCGATCGTGAATATCAGTTCGAAAACCGCGTTAACCGGTCAGGGCAATACCAGCGGCTATGCCTCGGCCAAAGGCGGCATTCTGGCGCTGACCCGTGAATGGGCGGCGGCCCTGCTGGACGAGGGTATCCGCGTGAATGCGGTTATCCCGGCTGAAGTGATGACGCCGCTCTATGCGCGCTGGATTCAGAGTTTCGATCACCACGAAGAGAAACTGCAAAAAATCACCTCACATATTCCGCTCGGGCAGCGCATGACCACGCCGCAGGAGATCGCCAATACGGTGGTCTTTCTGCTCTCTTCACGCGCGTCGCACACCACGGGACAGTGGCTGACCGTCGATGGCGGTTACACCCATCTTGATCGGGCGCTGACATGACGCGCCGCTATTGCCAGGCGCTGGATCTTAGCGACGATCCGCGTCTTATCGCAGAGTATCAACGCTATCACCAGCAGATCTGGCCAGAAATTACCGCGCACCTGCGTCGCTACGGCATTGCAGAGATGGAAATTTACCGGCTGGGTAACCGGCTGATGATGGTGATCGAAACCACGGACGACTTTGACCGCGCGCTGTTCGAACGTCGCAGCCTTGAAGACCCGAAAGTCTGCGAGTGGGAAGCCCTGATGTGGAAATATCAGCGCCCCACCCCGTGGACAGCCGCCGGGGAAAAGTGGGTTGAAATGACGCGCATATTTTCACTGACAGAACAGCCGTAGTGCCTCTCGTTATTCCAGAGAGCTGACCGTTTTTCACGTTATCTGACATAAAAAAACCAGCCATCCGAGCTGACCCTACTCCTGCAGGCACCACCAGATACTGAGGAATACACTATGTTCGCCAATAAAACTGCTGCTCCGGCCTATGCGGCGCGCAAAACCACGTCCGGTTTCCGTCTGGCGTTTATTCTGGTCACCACGCTGTTTTTCCTGTGGGGATTATCCTACGGGCTGCTGGATGTACTGAATAAGCATTTCCAGGAGGTATTACACGTTAATAAGGCGCAGTCCGGGCTGTTACAGGCCGCCTATTTTGGTGCCTATTTCATCATTGCCCTGCCGGCCGGATTTTTCATGGATCGCTTCGGCTATAAAGCCGGCATCCTGGTCGGATTATGTTTGTATGCGGTGGGTGCACTGCTGTTTGTTCCGGCCGCCTCAGCGGGCAGCTTTAGCCTGTTTCTGTTCGCGCTGTTTGTGATCGCTCTCGGGCTGGGGTGTCTCGAAACTGCCGCAAACCCGTTTGCCACCGTACTGGGCGATCCGGCTGGCGCAGAACGCCGTCTGAATCTGTCACAGTCGTTTAACGGCTTAGGGCAGTTTATTGGTCCGGTGATTGGCGGCTCGCTGTTCTTTTCCGCCACACAAAGCACCACCGCTGACGGGCTCTCGTCAGTGAAAACCACCTACGTCGCGATTGCTTTTTTAGTGCTGCTGATTGCCTTCCTGTTCGGACGGACGAAGTTGCCGGATATTCGTGAGCAGAGCACTGATGCAGGCCAGGGCATTACGAAAGGATTATGGCAGCATGGTCACTTTACCGGCGGCGTGATTGCCCAGTTCTTTTACGTCGCCGCCCAGGTTGGGGTTGGCGCTTTCTTTATCAACTACACCACCGAACACTGGCATACGCTGTCGAACCAGAATGCCTCTTATCTGCTGTCGGTGGGCATGATCAGCTTTATGGTTGGTCGTTTCTTCAGTACCTGGCTGATGGGTTTTATCCGCCCGGCTACCCTGCTGGTGACTTATGCCATTATCAATATCGTGCTGTGCGCCGTGGTGGTTGCCGGTATCGATAATGTTTCCGTGATTGCCCTGGTAGCGATATTCTTCTTTATGTCGATTATGTTCCCGACCATTTTTGCCATGGGCGTGAAGAACATGGGCAAGCAAACCAAACGGGCCAGTTCAGTGATGATCATGGCGATTGTCGGAGGCGCAGTGATGCCCTATATGATGGGCGCCATCGCCGATCATTACACCACGGCCGTTTCCTACGCGCTGCCTATGATCTGTTTCGCGGTGGTATTGGTGTATGCGCTTAAGCAAAGAGCAAACGCCGGCCACTGAGTCACTGCCCGCTGAATAAAACAACGGCGTGAACAGGCGGGTTGTCTGTTCACGCCGGTTTATTTCTGAACTGAAAGCAGCATGTTGATGCTCTCTTCTGCTTGATGACTCGCCGGTCCCGGCGATGCTCGCCCCGATGAAACGCCCCTTTCCAGCCTCGACGCATTGCAGCCGTGATGACCATCGCGTCATCGGACAGTGCATGGTGTGAGAGGGGATCTGCGGCATTGGCTCAGACTGAAAAACAGCCATGCACTGTGCGTACCGTTTGGGTCGCTACGTTAAGGCTGGCTTGCCGCTGCGGGCTGATAGAGTGCGTCGGGAGTTGTCCGCTGAAGTGAGCGCGCTTCGTCACTCTGCGAATAAACCGATTGTTGTACGTTGGCCGGATTTCGGACAAAAAAAAGCCCGGCCAGCAGCAGCCAGGGCAAATAAACGTGCTTTCTCCGAGGGTCGCTTAACCATCGTTAGCGCTAAATTAACACATATCGCGCCAATGTAAATAGCGCACAATCTTTTACAATTAAATAATGTAGCGTGCGATACTATTGACCCCATTTATAGCTCCATTTCTGCAGGTTTGCGGGGCTGATTGCTGACGGTAATGATTTACAGCTTAGCCAGGAGACTGACGCGCAGAAAGCTGCGGCTTAGCCATGGCACTGGCGCGAGGCGAACTGTGGCTTCGCCTGGATCATTGTCGTGCTGCAAGCTGCGGCTTTACCACACCACCAGTGCCGGGCTAACTGCGGCCTTAGCCAGCATCGCTGACGCGTTCAGCCTTTACGGTCCGCAGCGTAATAGGATAATGAGCGAAATCCGTGACAAAGATGCGCCATTACGCTGCGTCAGAGGTGCTGAACCGGCGCAAGTCGGCATTAAGTGGTAGTAAACTAACCGATTATGGCTACCCGCTTTACAACCAGCGGTTGAAAGATTCCTTACAGTAGCCTTGCGCTATTCTGAAAGAGAAAAGATTGAATTTTAACAAAAGATGTTAAATGTTATGGGGCTTTGTTGAATAAATAAGATTTCTTGCGAACGACCCTGTAGCTGGCTGGATTTTCAGGCAATACGCACGCTTTCTGGCATCCCAGCCTTTGTC
>NZ_JBNPYB010000033.1:0-13067 GCF_050432985.1 Pantoea sp. AN62
AGTCGCTGTCGTTCTCAAAATCGGTGGAGCTGCATGACAAAGTCATCGGGCATTATCTGAACATAAAACACTATCAATAAGTTGGAGTCATTACCTAGCCGGGCCGCCGCCTGCTCCGTGGCCAGACGTCGGGTGGCAATGAAAGACGCCATCTGACTTCGCGCCTGTTCCACCTCGCCGGCTGGCGCGGTTCGGGGCGAGCCGCTGTTGAACGGAGGTTCCGGATCGTATTCCATCTGCAACTGAATCGCCCTGGCGACGGCGTCACCACAGAGTTCGGCCACCAGCGTCAGGGCAAAGTCGATGCCGGACGTCACCCCTGCGCCGGTAATCCGGTTGCGGTCACGTACCACCCGCTGGCTGACCGGCTCAGCGCCCAGTAACGCCAGCTGGTCAATCGATCCCCAATGCGAGGTGGCGCGATATCCCTGTAACAATCCCGCCGCGCCCAGCACCAGCGAGCCGGTGCAAACCGAGGTCACACATTGCGCCTGTCGCGCCTGCTGACGCAAAAAGTCCAGCGTCTCACGGTCGGACATCAGCGCGATTTGTCCCGGACCGCCGGGCACGAAGATCACATCAAGTTGCGGGCAGGCGTCGAACGTCATACCAGGCAGAATCGACAAGCCGCGATCGGAACGAACCGGCTGCAGGTCCTTCCACACCAGATGACAGACGAACTGCGGCGTGCGGGCAAACACTTCCCACGGACCGGTTAAGTCCAGCTGGGTAACATCAGGAAACAACAACAGACCAATCTGTAGCGGACGGCTCATGGTAAGACTCCCGGCGGATCACCAGACCACATCATGCGATGATTAGCCCGCGCTGATCAATCTTTTGCGCCGGAGAAAAGGGTTAAGGTATCGCGTAGCGACGAGGGCAGGATCTGGCCGTGGCTTTGCCCGGCATAATGCGTCAGATGCAGCGTGACGCCCGACGGACGCAGGATACTGGTCAGTTCCGCTTCTTCCCGTTGCAGATCATCGGAGTGACCCGCCCGCCGTTCGGTGACGCCGTCGCTCTCCATCAGATAGAGTGACAGCGGCTGTAGCGAACGCGGATCGGCTCGTCGCGCCAGTCCGATAATGCGTTGCTGGTTCCAGCCCAGCGATGGAGCCGCAGCAAAATAATGACTGAACCAGGCGGCGTGGTAAAAGGTATCCAGCACGAACAGGCCGCCGTATGAGTGGCCCCACAGGCCACGCTGATGCGGATCGCTGGCGGCCTGAGTTTCGACCCACGGAACGATATGCGTCAGCAGCAACTGACGAAACTGCTGGCTGCCGCCACCCTTGAGCCCGTGCGGCTGAATCACCTCCGGGTTCGGTGCATCGTTGGGTGGGGTGTAATCGTAGCTGCGCGCCGCCACATCAAACGGCAGCCGGGTGTCATAGCCGACCGCCACCAGCACCGGCGAATTGCCGCTGCGCAGCTGTTTTAGCTGGCTCTCCGTCAGATGATCCATCGCCGCATTCCCGTCCAGCATATACAGCACCGGATATCCCGCGGGCGGAGCCGCCGTTTTCGGAATACCCAGCCAGACCCGGTAGTGTCGCTGACCGTCCTGCGAGTCAAAAGTTCTGCTCTCGAAGCGGTACCACGCCGAGCCTTTGTCGGCGATATTTTCACCTAACGGGCGCAGATCAGGTCGGGCTTCGGCGGGCATGATCAAAAAAACAGCGGCCAGCGTGAGCAGCAACGGGAAGCAATAACGGAAGGTTTTACGGGCAAAATTCATTCAGCAGCGCCTGTTTACTCATTAACAAAAATTAACTGACCGGCATGCTAACAAATATCTGCTCCAATAAAATCCCGCTGTTGCTGGGGTTATCGTCGATCAAGGCACCCCGAAGTAGCGTAATAACGCCGTCATCAGCGCCGCGCCGAGAATAATGATAATCAGTGGCGCACGACGCCACGCCAGCAGCAGCGCAAAACCGACGCCGATAACCCGCGCCATACCGGAAAAGTGCTGACCTTCAAATAAAGTGGTGGTGGCAGCCACAGCTAACAGCAATACCGTGGCGGCGTCCGACAGCATTTGCTGACTGCGTTCGCTAAGCGGTAAGCGATTTCCCAGCCTGACACCGGCAAAGCGCATCAGCCAGGTACCGGCGGCCAGCAGGGCGATACCGGCGATGACCATCGTCTGGTGGCTCATTTGCGTGATCTCCATGCCAGCAGGCCCAGCAGCGAAAACAGCACCGGCATGCCAGCCGGCACCAGCGGCGTCGCCAGCAGCGACAGAGCAGCGCCGAGCACGGCGGGAACCCGGGTTCGACGCTGACGCAGCGCCGGAAAAATCAGCGCAATCAGGATGGCAGGAAACACCGCATCCAGTCCGATGACCGAGGTATCGGGAATGAACTGGCCAATAGCCGCGCCGGTCATAACGCTGATTGGCCAAATCAGGCCAATGCCGATGCCACACAGCCAGAAGGCGCTGCGCCGCTGCGCCAGTTTCGGCTGGGATATCCCAAACACCACGCTTTCATCGTTCATGATGTGACAACCCAGCCAGCCCGCCGGACCCCGTCCCACCAGATCTTTTACCGCGATGCCAAACGGCAGATGGCGGGCATTGACCAGCAGACCCGCCGCCGCCGCCGTGAACGGACTGCCGCCGCCGGCCACCACGCCAATAAACAAAAACTCCGAGGCCCCGGCCAGCACCAGGGTGGAGAGGGCCAGCGGCACCCACAGCGGAAACCCATCGGCGGTTGCCAGTGATCCATACGATAAACCAACAATGCCATCAGCCAGACAGACCAGAAAAATGGCTTTTACCACTCCTTTGTCCAGCAACTTTGTTTGCGGAAACTGCATAACCTGATCTCATAATGAACGAATTACCCATTATAATGAACATCGTCAGACTGTTTTACAAGACGAACATTACGTTCGTTATAGAGAACGATCACACTGCAGGAGTCCCTTTGAATACCCCTATCAGCATCATTGCCAACGCATTAGTCCGTGAACGCCAGCGGGCCGGCTTATCGCTGGCAGAAGTGGCACGTCGCGCGGGTATCGCCAAATCCACCCTGTCGCAGCTGGAAGCGGGCAACGGTAATCCCGGCATCGAGACGCTGTGGTCGCTTTGCGTGACCCTGAATATTCCGTTTTCACGGCTGATGGAGCCGGAAGCGCGCCGTATGCAGGTGATTCGCCGGGGGGAAGGGCCGACGGTGACCGCCGATCTGGCCGACTATCAGGCGGTATTGCTGGCGACCTGTCCGCCGGGCGCACGCCGCGATATCTATCTGTTGCAGGTTCAGCCCGGTAGCGATCGCTGTTCGCAGCCGCACTCCCCTAACACCATTGAGCACATCATCGTCGCTAAAGGTCGGGCGCTGGTCGGTCCGGTTGATTCGCCGGTCGAACTGGAAGTGGGCGATTACATTACCTATCCCGGCGATGAGCCGCATATTTTCCGTGCGCTGGAAGCCGATACCCTGGCGCTGCTGGTAATGGAGCATATGTAGGCGTCGTTCAGCCCTCAGCCATGCGTTTACGCGTTGCCTCTGGTGTGAGGTGATGCACCAGCTGCACCTGTGAGGTCAGCTCAATTGCCGGATAGTGTTCGCGCATCCCGGCCAGCAGCACCGCATCCGGCCACTCTGCCTGCTTTCCTAATCTCTCCGCTGCCGCACTTAGCGGCAGCGTCTCAACGCTTGTCACCCACACCACCAGCGTGTCGGCTGGATTTTGCTGATTACAGTAGCGAAGCGGGCCAGGATGGATATCCCCTTCCTGCCAGCGCAGGGTATGGGTTTTCTCACCGCGTCGGACGGCGGGCAACAGGCGCGGCACAATTGAGAGTTGTTGCATTGTCGACTCCCGGTTAAGTTAATCCTGACTATCAGCCTGAACTGAACAGGCCACCTGATTCAAACCCTCGGCGGTTTTCGCTGCGTCGATCCATTACGGAGAAGAGTGACTATGCCTCAAAAGACTGTGCGACAACACACTGGATCACACCGTATTGCCGTCATCGGTGCGGGCGTGCTGGGCTTAGCGGTCGCCCGATCGCTGGCCAGTCAGGGCGCGCAGGTGACGCTGTTTGACCAACGCTATCCCGGCAGCGGCACCAGTCAGATCAGCTATGGCTGGGTGAATGCCAACGGCAAAGATCCGGCCAGCTATCACCGGCTCAACGCAGCGGCCATTGACGAGCACAAGCGCTGGCAGGCTGAACACCCCACGCCAGCGCCGTGGCTGCTGGAAACCGGCACGCTGGAGTGGGCAGCAGATCCGGCAACCCGGCGTCAGCTTGAACAACGGGTGGCAAAGCTCAAGGCGCTCGATTACCCTTCAGAACCCTACGATCGCGCCAGACTGCAGGCTGCCCTGCCGGAACTGCGTCTCGATCCCCGGGTACAGCAGGGATGGTATTTCCCCTCTGAATGCCTGATCTATCCGAGCCTGTTTATCGCCCGGATGCTGGCCGATCTGCGCCTGCTGGGCGGCGAGCTGATCTGTCACGATCAGGTGACGACACTCTCCACCGCCGACCAGGGCGTCTCAGTGACGCTGGCCAGTGGCAACTGCTGGCACGGCGATCAGCTGGTGCTGGCGACCGGCCGCTGGTCAGCTGAATTGCTGGCGCAGTGTGGTCTTGAACTGGCGATGACCGATGCTAACCGTGCCGATCCCGCCGCCTGCAGCTTTCTGGCGCATACGCAGCCCCTGCCGGTTCAGCTCAATTGCAACATCATCACCCCGGAACTGAACGTGCGGCCCGATGGTGGGGGTCGCCTGATGTTGCAGGCGCTGGATCTGGATCAACATGCCGATCCGGCACGTCCGGTTGCAGTGGATGGGATGATCGGTAATGAACTGCTGCGTCGCCTGCGGCGACTGTTTGCCAACAGTGACAATGCGCGGATCGAACGGATTGAGCTCGGACAACGCTCACGCCCGGCTGATGGATTACCGGCGATTGGTTATGTGAGCGGACTGGCGGGGATCTATCTGATGGTAAGCCACAGCGGTATGACGCTGGCACCGTTACTCGGCAAGCTGGTGGCTGAGGAGATGATGAGCGGCGCACGTCCCGCGATGCTGGCTGACTTTGCGCCGGATCGGTTAGTGCGTCCGCTCAGTGACAGGCGGAACGTTGCTGCGCCTGCCTATCTGCCGGCAGCGCAGTAAAAGCTAGCGACGATTTTTCCAGACGGTCTGGACGTTACAGAATTCGTGCACGCCAAAATGCGACAGTTCACGTCCGTAGCCACTTTTCTTCACGCCACCGATCGTCACTCGTGGATCAGAGGCGCCGTTACCGTTGATAAATACGGCGCCCACTTCCAGCTCTGACGCCAGCCGATCGGCAATCTCTTCATTGGCAGTCCACACCGTTGCGCTCAGACCAAACTCACTGTCATTGGCGATCGCCAGGGCATGTTGTGGATCGCGCGCCACCGCAATAGCCGCCACCGGTCCGAACAGCTCCTGCTGGAAAGCGGTCATGTTGGGGGTGACGTCTGACAAAATGGTCGGCGCATAGTAGTTACCCTGCCCCGCCACTTTTTCACCGCCGAGCACCAGACGCGCGCCTTCACGCAGCGTGGCTTCGACCTGCTGATGCAGTTCATCCCGCAAATCGGTGCGCGCCATTGGTCCGAGGAAGGTGTTTTCATCCAGCGGATCGCCCATCGTCAACGCCTGAACGGCAGCGGTGAAACGTTTTTCGAACGCTTCCGCCACGGGCGCTTCAACGATAAAGCGTTTAGCCGCCATACAGACCTGTCCGGTGTTCTGGAAGCGACCAATCACCGCTGATTTCACGGCTTCATCCAGATCGGCATCCGCCAGCACGATAAACGGATCGGATCCGCCCAGTTCTAATACGGTTTTCTTCAGGGCGGCACCGGCCTGCGCGGCAATCGCAGCACCGGCTCGCACGCTACCGGTCACCGCGACGGCAGCAATACGATCGTCTTTGATCGCGGCGGAGACGCCATCATTGTCGACGTTGATCAGGTTAAAGCCACCCGCCGGCAGATCGGTAGCGTCGAACAGCTCAGCCATCAGCGTCGCGCTTCCCATGACGTTAGGCGCGTGTTTAAGCAGATAGGTATTGCCTGCCAGCAGCATGCTGACTGCGCCGCGCAGAACCTGCCACAGTGGGAAATTCCACGGCATTACTGCGAGGATCACGCCGAGCGGACGGAAACGTTGCCACGCATCGGCAACCTGAGTTGGCTGGTCAGCCAGCATTGCCGGGCCATGCTCTGCATACCAGTCGCATAAGTTGGCGCATTTAAGCACTTCGGCCCGCGCCTGAGCGATAGGTTTACCCATTTCCAGGGTGATAGTGCGTGAGAGTTGAGCTTCACGCAGGCGGATCTGTTCGCCCAACTGACGCAGAACCGCGACTCGCGTTGCCATTGTGCTGTGTCGCCATTGTGAAAAAGCGTCAGCACTGCGGCTCAGGCTCTTTTCCCGCTCATCGGCAGTCAGCATTGGATAGCGTGCAATTTCTTCGCCAGTGGTCGGGTTACGTGAGATGGCATAGTCAGTCATGATGCACTTTCCTCATTCAGATAACAGTGCCACCACCATACGCTCAGCCATTAGTGATGAAAAATGAATAATAATGAGGAAGTTCTTTAGGGTTTGAGAATTTAACTGATGCTGATTCAGCCTGTATGACGCTGACGATCGTGGGTCTGGTAGCGATCGCCATAATGATCCTGATCATTCTTTTAACCGGTCATAATGGTAAGCGCCGACAGCAGTTATCCACTTATACAGTGATTAGTTCCTATATAACGATCCTAAAGAGATCATATAGAGATCCTAAGAGATCCCCGATCGTCGCAGGCCGCACCCCACAAGGGCTGAAAGGGTGATCGCGTTCACTATAATCAGTAAAGTGTTCACTGTAATCAGTACTTTATTCACTGTACCAGGTAGAATGTTCACTATAAACAGTGCTAATGTTCACTGTAGTCAGAAAACGATCCCTTTCATCCACAGAATGAAGATCTCAAGCTATGGCAGATAAAGATAGTGAAAACAAAGCGTTACTAGAACCTTTTCTGTCGGTGACCAAAAACAGTGGTGAAGTTATTCAGCTTCATCCCAACAAGAATAATACGGTTCAACCTGTTGCTTTAATGCGGTTGGGATTGTTTGTTCCGACGCTGAAATCAACAGCGCGCGGTAAATCGGGTGCCATGGCTTCAACGGATGCGACTAAAGAGCTGAAAAATCTCTCGCTGGTGAAAGCTGAAGGCTATGAAAAGATTACCATCACCGGCGCGCGACTGGATATGGATAACGACTTTAAAACCTGGGCTGGCATTATCCAGTCCTTTTCGCGTTATCCGACCAAAGGCGACACGGTGACTCTGCCGTTTATCGATTTTGTGAAGATGTGTGGCATTCCTTCTGCTAACTCCTCTGCCGCGTTGCGTAAGCGACTGGATGCATCTCTGCGACGTATTGCCACCAATACCCTCTCTTTTGAAGGTAACGGTAAGGCGTACCATACGCACCTGGTGCAGTCAGCGTATTACGACCGTGAGAAAGATATCGTCCGTATTCAGGCCGATCCTAAGCTGTTCGAACTCTATAATTTCGATCATAAGGTGTTACTGCAGCTGCGGGCTATCTCACGGCTCAAGCGTAAAGAGTCTGCTCAGGCGCTTTATACCTTCCTCGAAAGTCTGCCGACCAATCCTGCCCCAATCTCACTCGCCCGACTGCGGATGCGTCTGAACCTCGGTTCCAAAACGACCACCCAGAATCACGTAGTGCGCCGCGCGATGGAGCAGCTGAAAGAGATTGGTTACCTGGATTATTCAGAAGTGAAACGCGGCCGCTCGGTATTTTTTATCATCCACAGCCGTACGCCGAAACTTGATGGCATCAGTAATCTGGAGAGCATTGACTCACTGGATGAGATTGAATTCGACGACTGATCACAACATTCACTGCAATCAGTTACTGTGCGTTGCAGTGTCACTTTCAGCCGAAACGTGACACTGCGCCTCTCCCTCCTTTGCTCCCCTACCGTTCACTGTAATCAGTATCCCTGTTACTGTTCACTGCAATCAGTAACGTTCACTGTAATCAGCAAACCTCAATCAGGCGAATAGATCCTCCTGCGGGGGTGTTAATGAAAATCATTTAATAACAGTTCTTTACTGGTTAGTGAGTGCTCGCTTCATTTTGTTTTCTTCATGCCGGTCGCTGCGTTTACCCGCTTTACTGATTACAGTGAATGTTCCCGGCAGGTAAACGCGGGTCTGCTGATTACAGTGAACCCTTTACCACAGCGCATTACTGATTACAGTGAATGATAGGGCCTAAATCACTGAGCTATAAGATTATTAACTGACTCAGTGCCTTTGAGCAGGCTATTACGCTAACCGGCAAAGCTTTTCAGGATAATCAGTGACAAACGTGACAGGGTTCGCAAAATCGCTGATTACAGTGAACGTTAAAGACCTGTGCCCCGCCTCTCCTGACGTGATTGAGCATCGCTGCCAACACGATTGTTGTGACCTCCGCCGTAAGTGATGGCAAGGAAACCGGATGGATTACTGATTACAGTGAACGTTGCGCACGGTTTGTTCTCCGGCTGGATACGCTGTGAACAAAACGCTGCTTATGGCAGCAAAGCGAAAGCGTTTCCAGGATGTCCTACTGATTACAGTGAATGGTCTGCTGATTACAGTGAATGTTTGTGGCGTTGTGCTGGCTGAAAGAGAACGAGCTAATCGGACTACTGATTACAGTGAATGTCTGGTTGCGATTCTGAATGCGGATTACGGGCTGATCGGCTTCATCGGTGGTAATTAGTTCAGCTGTTTGAGCGTGGCTGTGACTGGCTGGAAAGCTGATGGTGCCCTGCTCTGCTCCATGAGTGGCTGGCGGTCTGACGTTGACTGCTTAGGCGTAATGCTGAAGCTCTGGAATGAAGTCTAAGGGTTGCGGGCGTAGGGTTAATGATTGTGACTTCTGGCTACGAGCTACGAGCTACGAGCTACGAGCTACGAGCTACGAGCTAAATTTTCAGGCTCAAAGCGTAGGTTAAGACATCACGGTTTTGCATCCATGTCAGTGTCAGGGCTCAGGATTGAAAGCTCACGCCTCACGATAAGCAGGCAAGCTCACGGGCTGGAAAACCGCGGTTGTGCTGGTCGATTCGGCGCTTAAGGCACGAGGCAAAGGCTGAGGATGCTGCACGCTGGGATAGCGCTTAAGGCATACGGCAAAGGCTGAGGATCCTGCTCGCTGGGTTTAGCGCTTTAAGTTAGCGACAGGTCTACGGCTCTCGTTCAGGGGCCACATCTGATGCCTCAGAATCAACGCCAGAAGCGCTAAGCTCAGTTCAGGTCTCGTTTCAAAGGTCAGACAGGTCAAGCCAACACACGGCGCTGTATGCCTTTTGGGTGCCTGCATTACGCGGGATGGCAGCCGGGTGACAGTCTGCATGTCTGATGCACTTTGATTAAGCCCGCCGTTCTGTCGAAGGTGGTTTACTGATTACAGTGAACGTTACGAGCAACGCGCGTATTTTTTACTGATTATAGTGAACGCTGAGTTGTCAGGATAATGCTGCGCTACTGATTATAGTGAACGTTTGACGCTTTGCTCGCCCTTCATCTCTGTCAGCAATAGAGCCAGTCAGTTAGTCAGCGCTCAATGATTAAACAGTTAGCCTGACGCCTGCTGAGATTTGCTGATTACAGTGAATGTTTGCCGGATTTCCCTGCTGCATTATCGCCAACAGTCACCCGGTTACTGACTACAGTGAACGTTCAGCAAGTTTCGTTGCCGGTCGCATCATGCTGCAAAGCTTTGTCGGTGGATTTTACTGATTACAGTGAACGTTACATAAACCGTTTCTCGTAATGCCATAATGCTGGGTGCTGGGTGCTGGGTGCTGGGTGCTGGGTGCTGGGTGCTGAGTGCTGAGTGCTGAGTGCTGAGTGCTGAGTGCTGAGTGCTGAGTGCTGAGTGCTGAGTGCTGAGTGCTGAGTGCTGAGTGCTGAGTGCTGGGTGACATCAATTCATCACCGTGCTTAGCTACGTATGGTTCCCCCAGAAAAGCCAGTAAAGGCACCGTTCAGCGGTCACTGCCGGGGGCTTCTGCTCATATCGCTACTACCATGCTGACAGGTGCTACTGATTACAGTGAATGTTTGAACCCGTTCCGGACTATTATTCTCCCTGCTCTCCCTGCTCTCCCTGCTCTCCCTGCCAGTCCCGCTCCCCTCTTCCTTTTATGCCCTGTTCTCTCCTTAACCGGCAAACTCAATCCTCATTACCTTAGCCAGACCCTACCGGTTACTGATTACAGTGAATGTTCTGAAGCCGATCTACTGTTTACAGTGAACGTTCAGCTCACTGGAGAGGCTTTAAGTAAATCAGCATAGCGACGATAATGTGATGAAGCTCACCATAACCAGCCTGACTACACAAATACGAGCTTTACGTTGAGAAGATAAATTATTGCCTCATGTGCATGATTTCTGTATAAAGTCATAAATCCTACATGTCTGGAGCAACTATGGCTAACGATGATAAGCAGGTAATGAAGGTGGCGCAGCGTTCAGAACGCATGCTGCTAAGCCTAACCGAGCAAATTCAGGCGCAAAAACAAGAGTTACACGAAAACACTTATTATCAGGTCTATGCCAAAGCGGCGTTAGCCAAGTTGCCTAAATTGACCCGTGCCAGTGTGGATTACGCGGTTAATGAGATGGAAGAAAGTGGCTATCAGTTTGATAAACGCGCTGCTGGTTCATCGGTTAAGTATGCGATGTCGATCCAGAACATCATCGACATTTATCACCACCGTGGCGTGCCTAAGTATCGTGACCGCCACGCCGATGCGTATACCCTGTTCGTGGGTAACCTGAAAGGTGGCGTCTCTAAGACGGTTTCCACCGTTTCGCTGGCACACGCGCTGCGCGCCCATCCCCATCTTTTGTTTGAAGATTTGCGCATACTGGTGATTGATCTCGATCCACAATCATCGGCCACCATGTTTTTAAATCACGAGCGTTCAGTTGGCCTGGTGGAAGCAACTGCGGCACAGGCCATGCTGCAAAATGTCAGCCGCGATGAGCTGGTGAATGAATTTATTGTCTCATCGATCATCCCGGGCGTTGATGTGCTGCCGGCATCTATCGACGACGCCTTTATTGCCTCACGCTGGGATGAATTATGCGCTGAGCATCTGCCCGGTCAAAACGTCCATTCAGTGCTGTATGACAACGTCATCGCTAAACTGAAGAAGGATTATGACTTCATCTTTATTGATAGCGGCCCCCATCTGGACGCTTTCCTGAAGAACGCTATTGCCGCGTCAGACCTGCTGATGACGCCGGTACCGCCTGCTCAGGTTGATTTCCATTCAACCCTGAAGTACCTGACCCGTTTGCCAGAGCTGATTGGCATCATCGAAGACTCGGGAGCAACCTGTCGGCTGCAAGGCAACATCGGCTTTATGTCGAAACTCTCAAACAAGGCGGATCACAAACTGTGTCATAGCCTCGCCAAAGAAATCTTTGGTGGAGACATGCTGGACGCAGCCCTTCCCCGTCTTGACGGCTTCGAACGGTGCGGTGAATCATTCGACACCGTGATCTCAGCAAATCCTTCGACTTATGTCGGTAGTAGCGAAGCATTAAAAAATGCGCGTTCGGCTGCTGAGGATTTCGCTAAAGCGGTTTTTGACCGTATCGAATTTATTCGCCTGAACTGAGGTTTGTATGAGCGCAAAAAGAATTACGATTGGCAGAACCTTCAGCCAGACTCCGCTGGATAATGACAACAAGGGTGACCAGCACAGCCAGACCTTCGTACTGGCAACCGGCAAGCGCGCACTGTTTCGCTTTGAGCGCATCGCCGCAAATGAAGTTGAAACTAAAACCTTTGTCACGATGGAAACGAACGGCCGCGACCAGGCCGGGCTGACGCCAGATTCACTGCGTGACATTATTCGCACTATTAAGCTGCAACAGTTCTTCCCGGCTATCGGGATTATGCGAAACGACCGGATAGAAATCCTCGATGGTTCACGTCGTCGTGCTGCGGCAATTTATTGCAAAACCGGTCTTGATGTTCTGATCAGCGATGCAGAAATCAGCGCTGATGAGGCACGTCGGCTGGCGCAGGATATTCAGACTGCGCGTGAACATAACCTGCGTGAAGTGGGTATGCGCCTGTTAGCACTGAAAGATGGCGGCCTGTCGCAGAAAGAGATTGCGGAGAATCAGGGGTTATCTCAGGCTAAAGTGACGCGAGCTTTGCAGGCCGCCAGCGTACCGGCTGAATTGATTTCGCTATTCCCCAATCATTCTGAACTGACCTATCCGGACTACAAAGCATTGTTGCAGGCGGCTGAAAAAATCAGTGAGTCCGGTCAAACTGTTGAGGCGTTGATCGATTCCATCTCAATGGAAATTGATGTGGTTTGTGCACGCGATGGTCTGGCAGAGGATGAGCTTAAAAACCATATCCTACGTCTGATTCGTCAGGGCAGCCAGACATTAATGAAGGAGCCGGAAAAAGATAAAACGCAGGCAACCACGCTTTGGTCATTTGCTGACAAAGATCGTTTTGCCCGTAAGAAGGTTCGCGGTCGGATGTTTAGCTATGAGTTTAATCGCCAGTCGAAAGAGTTGCAGGAAGAGCTGGATAAAGTCATTGCTGAGACACTGAAAAAATATCTTTCTCGTTAATCTTTGGTCAGACAATCAAGCCAGCGCTCATCGCTGGCTTTTTTTATCTCATCAGCCAGCCAATGCGCCATACCCACCTCACCTGCTCTGAAGGCGAATTTCAGGCTGAAATCGCCAGCGTTTCAGTTAAGTTATAAAACATATCTGTTTGATATTTAATGAATAAATGCTTTTTCAGCGCATGAAATTCAGCGTGAAATCGCCAGCTTGTATTTCACCTCGCCAGCAAAATGGCGGACTTCCCTGCCAAAGCCAAAGCCAAAGCCAGAGCCAGAGCCAGAGCCAGAGCCAGAGCCAGAGCCAGAGCCAGAGCCAGAGCCAGAGCCAGAGCCAGAGCCAGAGCCAGAGCCAGAGCCA
>NZ_JBNPYB010000034.1:0-9836 GCF_050432985.1 Pantoea sp. AN62
ACAAAGGCTGGGATGCCAGAAAGCGTGCGTATTGCCTGAAAATCCAGCCAGCTACAGGGTCGTTCGCAAGAAATCTTATTTATTCAACAAAGCCTAATATAGCGCTAAACGGACATACTCAGGTGCCGCCATGAAGAAAAACAGCACGCCGACACCGCATGATGCGGTCTTTAAAACATTCCTCTCGCACCCGCAGACCGCGCGCGATTTTATGACGCTGCATCTGCCGCCCGCGCTGCTGGCGATTTGCGACCTGTCGACCCTAAAGCTTGAGTCCGGCAGCTTCGTTGAGGATGATTTGCGTCCCTATTACAGTGACGTACTTTACTCTTTGAAGACGGACAAAGGTGACGGATACGTTCATGTCCTGATTGAGCACCAGAGCTCACCGGACAGGCATATGGCATTTCGCCTGATGCGTTATGCTGTGGCCGCGATGCAGCGCCATCTGGATGCCGGGCATAAAACCCTGCCGCTGGTGATACCGGTGCTGTTTTATCAGGGCACGCGTAGCCCCTATCCTTACAGCATGAACTGGCTACAATTGTTTAGTGAACCGGAAACTGCCACGGCACTTTACAGCAGCGGGTTTCCGCTGGTGGATGTGACCGTCATCCCCGATGAGGAGATTATGCAGCACCGCAGCATGGCCGCGCTCACTTTGCTGCAAAAGCATATCCGTCAGCGCGATCTGAAAGAGGTGTTGAACCAACTTGCCCTGCTGATGGCTGCGGAATTCATGACCGGACAGCAGCTGCATGCGCTGGTAAACTATATACTTCAGGCCGGTGAAACAGCTGATGCTGGCGCCTTTATTCGTGAACTGGCGCAGCGAGTACCACAACATGAGGATGAACTAATGACAATTGCACAACAGCTTGAGCAGAAAGGTCGGCAAGAGGGCTTACGTGAGGGCATACAAGAAGCCAGTCTGAAGATCGCTCGTAATCTTTTGAAAAGTGGCATGGATATTCAGTCTGTTATGAATGTAACCGGCCTGAAAGAGGAAGAGCTGAAGCAGATTCGTCATTGAATTTAACCGTGCTTAATTTTGAAACAACGTACACAGGTCCCCTTTGTTTGTTAGCTAGCGCAGCATGCACATAATGAGAATCAAATGATGACAATTGCACAGCAGCTTGAGCAGAAAGGATTTAGGGAGGGGTTTAGAGAAAGCTTCCGAAAAGGTATACAAGAAGCCAGCCTGAACATCGCCTCTAACCTCTTGAATAATGGGTTTAAAACTCAATATGTTTTGCAAGTCACCGAACTGACTGAGGAAGAGCTTACTCAATTCCTTAATAAATAATGTATAAAAAAGTTCAGCCAAAATCTGTCGGTCAAACGAGTACGCATATAATCGCCAGACCTTATAGCTGAGGATCTGAGAGAATCTATATAAATGGTTTCCTCTTTCTGCCCGTCATTTCCAAAGCTAAAACCTAAGTATTATAACGCAATCTGCTGTTTTAAATGGATAATATTCCCTTATCCACAGAAAATGGGGATAGCCTGTGTACGGTTAAGTATAAAAGCTGATGGATGTTGAGATGCCACCGCTCTCTGGCACCTGCATCAGGATTTGTCTCTATCCGCGCTTAAAATTTCAGCTTATCTGCCGCCTTACGTAAACGCTCATCTCCGCGGCGGTCATATTTCTGCGTCGTGGTGACGCTGGCATGCCCCATCGCATCCCGGACGGTAATCAGATCTTCTCCGTTATCCAGCATCATTGAGGCAAAGGTGCGGCGCAGATCATGCGGCGCGCAGTTATCAATACCGCTTTCAGTGCGGCGCTGGCTCAGAATGTGATAAACCGCCTGAGGCGTCATGCGCTGAGAAGTGACATCGTCACCTGCACGAATACGGGTAAAGAGTGGTCCATCCTGTTCACCCCTGATGGTATCCGTCCAGCTATGAATGCGTTGCCAGACGTTTTCCGGCATAAACGCCAGCCGCTCTTTGTTGCCTTTTCCCCGCACAAGCAAAGCCTGTTCCTGATGCAGGATGCTGGCGTAGTCCAGATCCACGACTTCAGAACGGCGAAGACCACAGCCCAGCATCACCGCCAGCATGGCGGCGTCGCGCGGGCCTTTACAGCCTGCGTCCTGTTCACAGCTGCGAAAAAGCGCGTGGATTTCCTGTGGCGCCAGCGCACGACCGCGCGTTAGGCGGCTTCCCCGCACCGCCCGCACCGAGAGGATCTGCTGATAGCTCTCCGTATCCATCTGCTTCATCATCCACGCTTCTCGGGCAGTGCCTTTCAGCGCAGAGAGGTAAGTATTGATGGTGGCTGGCGCCCGGCCGCTGACCTGCAGCATTTCCAGCAGGCCGCGAATATGGTGCCGGCGCAGACTGCCCCAGGCGCAGCTCTGCAGTGAGGTAAAGCCGAGCATGCCCGCCACGATATTCAGAAAAGACTTCATTGTCTGCCGGCTGGCGGCGGAGGAGAGCCCTATCAGATAGGCCTGCGCCGGATTGAGCGATGTGCCGCTGTTGATGGCCGCCAGGGCGAAGGCGTCCTGAGCTTCTGCGGAAGAAAGAGACAGCTCGCGTGGGGCAAGGCTGTTGTCGACAGAGTCGGTCATGTTGATCCTGATGGGGTTGGCAGTCTGGCCGCGCGATGAAATCTGACCGGATTATCCCCTGCCAGTTGGATTCTGGTAAAGCTACTTTTTCAAACATATATTTTAATAAGTAGCGTGGGGCCTAAAGAGATTTGAGATTCAACTATATTTGAAACTGCTATGACAGCTTTCTCATTGGGCATTACTATCAGGCCTCCTCAACCAATATGTTTTTGATTTTCATTATGTTAAATGTAGTATCCATTAACAGCCAAGTGTTAGAAGATTTATTACCATCCTGCGAATTCATAGAATAAAGATATTTTTATATATGACGACACTAAATCATAATACAATATCAGCGGCGATTTTGATTGAGGTGGTAACGAGAAAAGTTGCGCTTTTACGAGTAAATACGTTTTAGGGTTTAACAGCTGATAAATAGAGTTTTAGCAAGGGGGTGTTATGAGCGTTACCATATTCCGGCGAATAGGTGGAAGAGTTGTTCCCCTAATCGTTGACGAAGAGCGGGTATCTGAATACAGCATCTCTCAGCATCAACATATCCCAAGGCATTCGATTAAGAAAGATCGATTCGATACTATAAGTTCTTTTACCATACCGAATGCTACCTGCCAAAAGTGTGGGGAAGAGGTTTTTTATTACGAAAATTCAAGAGGTTCTCGCGTCCTTTTTGACGCCCTTGGCCCTCCTTGGCCAATTCATCCATGTTATAGCAGCAATCTCGCTGTGAACGATAAGAAAGCAGTGCCAATTTCAGCAGGATGGGAACCGGTACTTATCGATAAATGTGTGAAAACAAGTAGCGGTGGAATTCGAGTTCAAGGCTACTTGAATGGGATAAAAATAAGGTTTTCTTTTGAAGAATGTATTTTCATAAAAATGAATTTAAGTTTAGAGGATTGCTATAATCTGATAGTTTTTGCAGAAGAAAAAAAAGAAAATACAGCTCACAACAGGAAGAAGGATTTGGGATAGTTATTATGAAGTTATATCTGTGATGGATGTTTCAGTTTCAAAACCACCTAAAGGAATAAAAATCATGCACGTATTATAGTAAGGGGAAAAGAAAATACAGATGCAGAGGTCATTTAAAACGGCAACCCCGTCATACTGTATTCACTTGAGCCTGCTAGTTACCGTAAATACTTCCTTAATGAAAGTACTTTGATAATAAAAAGTTATGTTACTGAATCTGGAGAGAGGATTGATAGTGCGCGGTCTACATCAAGTGGCACGTTTATTCTTCTAAGTAAGATATCAAAAAGCATTCAATATCTAAATAATTGTCTGGGCGAGAATGGTAACAATGAATCGCAAACTAAACTGGGCATTAATGAAATTGATGAGTTGTCAATATCGATATCACATTTGGCAATATTAAAAGAGCTAGATGCAGTGAGCTCAATACTAATTTCAACGCTTATTAAAAACACTTTTCATATTCATTACGTGATTACTGATGCCCAATATATCCAAAATTTCTTTTATTTAAAAAATAGGAAATCAAGCGCCTTATTTAATAATAATCACACAGTCATAAAAAGAGGAGAGGAGGTGTTTCTTATGATATCCGAGCAGGAATCTATAGCAAGCCTGTTATTTCCTGTTTTGTTTGTCGACAAAATAAAAGCGATGGAGATGATCAGGTTAACGCCGGAATATCTTTCATCAGTACATAATAGGTCGAGTTGGAGCAAGAAAAAATCAATTGCAAAGAGGGTTCATGAAGAAAGCGCAACTACAGTCAGGATAAAAAAGAAGAAAAAAATATCCACCGAGGAAAAAATAGCATGCTATGGCCGCCAAGTTTGGCCTTGTTATTACCTTTCCTTTCCATTTGTTTATGAAACCTCCTTGGCAACATTTTCAAAGCGAAATTTTAGGATAATTAATAAAATGCTGCATCCAATATCTACTTGATATATTAGTGTTTTAACTTAAGCCCTCTCTGGTCTTGACATAGCGCATTATCCATCTTGTAGATATTTATTTGCATTAGGTTATTTTTTATAATTCTAACCGCTCATCAGCATCCGGCCACTACTTAAATTTTTAAAAAGAAAAATTTATTATAAGAGTTATACAAAGTCAGGATCGAGTGCGGGATCTCTGCAGCCGATGGATACTGCCCGGCTTGACTGTTTTGTACAAAAAACGGGCGGTGCTACGTGAATTCTGGCGGACTCACCCCCTGCTTTTTCTCAGAATTCACGTAACGCTGCCGGGCCCAGTTTGGACGATAACTGAGCATAAAATGGCTGATATTGTCGGGTTTGGCTATATGCATTCTCCGGTGGGATGGTGAAAGATGATATGGCCGAAAAAAAACCACCGCCTTTATGCGCTCTTGCGATACGTTTTCACTTAATACCTGGCGGCAGCTGCGGAGGGTCTGTTAGTGTTGCTCGCTGGAAAACCGGCAGTCTTTCCTGCGCACAACGCCGAAGAATGTGCGGCACTACTCGCTTCATCTGCAGGCTCCCGGCCGGGCCGTGTCCACTTAATCCACCCATGCGGTACTTATTTATATGTTACACTGTAACGCCAGGCTGGTGCCGATTTCTGTCTTCTCCGACATGGTATACGTCTGTAAGAAGATTAACCGTGCGGCGTTTGGCCATATCGTTCTGGTTGTGGACCGGACTAAAACATCCTGTAGTCGGGCGGTCTGGTTAAAGCGCCCAGCGCAAAGCCGTCTCTCCGACTGACCGAACGGATAGCCGCCGCGGGTCTGGCCGGCAAACCTGACGCCATGCTGTTTTGTTCGGTTCACCGTTTAAACAGGATCACCGCCGTACCGGGCGTTTGCCGTATTCCCTTCTGGCCCAAAGCCTTCTGCTAAGATATGGGAAGTTACCGCTCACCTCATCACCGCATTAGGAAATTAAAGATCTGACTTCTTACCAGCCTGGTAATTTGTCCTGCATCATAAGATGGGACAGTTCATTAATGCTTAAAGCTTTCTCAAAAGCCTGGCAGGATTGCCTGCATACACGCCTTTTACCAGCACAGGCTTTATAACCATGCTGCCTGCACCTATCACCATTTCCGTTGTTAAAAGTGTTGCTCTACTACCCACTGCTACCGCGTACTTAATACGATATGTACCCAGATTTCTGCAGAAGCATCAGGGCCGCCACTTTTGAAAAGGCCGTTCGCAAAGATTACCTCATCCCGGCCATTATCTGACCGGGCGATAAGAATGGTTTATGCCGGATAAGTTATCTGTTCCGGTTGGCGCTGCATAATGATATTACCGTGGCGAATTGAGGTCAGCACTTTTGCCTGACCGCACACTGCTTCGTAGTCGTTTTCCGCATCGAGAATAAGCAGGTTAGCCGGTCTGCCTTCGGCAATACCATAACTGTCGCCCAGGCATAGCGTTCTGGCACTATTATCGGTAATAAAATCGAGGCAACGTTGCAAATCTTCATATCCCAACATATGGCAAATATGAAGTCCAGCATCGAGGACGCGCAGAATATTCCCGTTCCCCAGCGGGTACCACGGGTCTTTGATCGAGTCCTGAGCAAAGCAGACATTTATTCCGGCCCGGTCGAGCTCTGCCACCCGTGTGACACCGCGCCGTTTTGGCCAGCTATCGAAACGCCCTTGCAAGTGAATACTCTCTGTCGGGCAGGAAATAAAGTTAATCCCTGAGTTTTTCAGCAAGCGGAAAAGCTTAGAGCAGTAGGCATTGTCGTATGAGCCCATAGCACATGTGTGGCTGGCCGTAACTTTGGCGCCCATTCCTCGTACACGGGCCTCTTCTGCCAGCATCTCTAAAAAACGGGATTGCGGATCATCAGTCTCGTCGCAGTGAACGTCTACAAGGCGACCATAGCGTTCAGCAAGATCCATCAGAAAAGTGATTGAGTTCGCGCCCTGGTCCCGGGTATTTTCATAATGGGGAATCCCTCCCACGACGTCTGCTCCCATTTCCACCGCTCGGATCATGAGTTCGCGTCCGTTCGGGAAAGACTCAATACCTTCTTGTGGAAAAGCAACAACTTGTAGATCAAGAATGTTCGCGACTTCCGATTTCACCGCCAGCATGGCTTCCAAGGCGGCAAGCGAAGGTTCGGTGACATCAACATGTGTACGTACATGTTGGATACCGTTATCGCGCAGCATAGCGATTGTCGCCAACGTTCGTTGGCGGGTATCCTCTGCGGTCACGGTTTCTTTGCGCTGGCTCCAACGGGCAATTCCTTCGAACAAGGTACCGCTCATATTCCATTCCGGTTCGCCGACTGTCATTGCATAGTCCAGATGAATATGTGGTTCAACAAAGGGAGGAATAATTAGCTTATGTTGCGCATCAATATCGTCCACCGTCATGTCTGGCGATGTGGTCTGGCGGATAATGGTTTTGATTACGCCTTTCTCCAGTTCGATTGAATATGACCCTTCCTGATGACGTAAGCGTGCGTTGATAATTTTCATAACTTTTTCCATAGATAGTTTTGTGACATGCGCCAAATCACAAGCGCGACAGAGGCGTTCAGTTGAAAATGGGGATGACTGACCTGGTAGCCGGTCAGTTTTTCTATACGTTGCATACGCTGATGTAAGGTATTGCGGTGTATTCCCAGTCGTTCAGCCGCTTTCACTACGTTACCGCTTTCCTGTAACAGGATTTCCAGCGTCTCCATTAATAAATACGGTGCTTTCCGGTCAAGCTCTGTCAGGCAGCCAAGGGTGTCATGCATAAAATCCGTAAGTAGTGTCGGATCGCCGACAGCGGAAAGAAGCTTGATAAAACCCAGTTGCTGGTAATCGCTGATACGCTGCGTAGGGCGCAGGCTGTCCGTCAGATCCAGTGCCTGCCGGGCCTGGGTGAGTGCTTTGGCATAACCCTGCAATTGCCGCACGGGAGCAGAGAGGCCGCACAGTAATGACAACGTACTGTTAGCTTCTGCCAAAGATTGCAGCCAGTGCTGAAGCCATTTTTTCTGAATGTAAAAATCACCATCGTTATCGGGCAGCAGAAATATAAACATATTGTTGCGCTCAATAAGCGGATACGGATTTTCTTGTTGGTTAAGCTGCTTTTGTAACTGTTGTCGAATGGTTCGCCGAGTTTGCTGTAACCAGGCTTCTGCTTGTTCTGCAGGAAACTGGCGGAACAGCTGTTGTATTCCTTCGAGGCGTAAGACTGCCACCCTGAGTGGTTTTGTAAGATCCAATTGCTGGTGCAAAGCGCGCTGCTGGATAATATGAAGGTCGGGATAGTCGCCGGTCAGAAGTTGCAGCATGATATCGCGACGTGACTGGAGCGTGTTTTCACTGCTAACCAGCGCAGTGCCGATCCGCTCCGTCACGATCACCATTTTCAGTAAATAGGGCTGCTCAATCAGCGGAATGCCGAGTTCATCCGCTAGTGTAATAACGCGCGCGGGGATCTCGTTGATATAGGCACCCCCGGTAAGGATAACCAACCCGGCAATAGCGCGCTGTTTTCCTTCCAACAGCAAATTAACCAGATTGTCTTCATCTCGCGGATAATTAACGCCGGTTATGAACACCAGTTCTCCACCCATAATCCATTCGGAAATCGTTTCATTTTCAGCCAGGTAGTACCAGCGAACCGGCAGATGCAATCCTTGTTTCCCCGCACGCAACTGAAGAGCAGAAAGCTCCTTGAGAGCAAGAATTTCGTTTACCGTCATGCTCATTCCTGTTGCTCCGCGACAGCACCGACCACTCCCCGACGTTTGCTGAGGGTAGTTAGCGCAATATAGGCTGCAGCCGATACAGTAATTCCTATCAATGGCGCCACCCATGATGAGAAATACGCCACTACTGCTCCTGCGGCATAAGCGCAAAGTCCCGACCAGTTAAAACGTGGTAACCGGACGGAGTGAATGAGTGGATAACGACCGTGGCGATGGAACCAGTAATCAGCAAGGATAACGCCGCCAATCGGTGGAATGATGCTGCCAAGCAGAACGAGAAAAGGAATCAATATTTCATACATTCCGCCAACAGCCAGCAGAATACCTACTGCAGCAGCAGCCACCGTCAGGGTACGACGGCGCTCGCTACGAAACAGATGACAGGCGGCGGCAGATACGTTGTAAATCGTTGGTCCCTGAATAGTTAACAGGTTAAGACACAGCATAATAACGGCAGCGACAGAGAGTCCCTGAAGCACTAAAATGTCAACGATATCAGCCTGTTGATAGACAATTGCACACCATGCCCCGGCAATGATCATCAGGCCATTGCCCAGCAGGAAGCTCATCATGCTTGAAATAATTGCCGTACGGCTGGAATTAGCCAGTCGGGTCCAATTAGTCACTTGGGTCGCACCACTGGCAAATGTTCCAAAAACCATCGTAATGGCCGCGGACCAACTCATAGTTTCTGTTGGTTCGATTTTCTTCATTGCCTGCCAGCCGCCAGCATGATGAGTTGCAATAAGCATCGCCACTATCAACAAAACAAACATTAGCGGGACTGAAATACGGGAAAGAGCGTCCAGGCCTTTGTAGCCAACCAGGGCGGTAATACAAAAAAGGACACCAAACAGCACCATCAGGGGCATGATGAGCGTGGAGGGTAAATCCATAATTTTCACTAAAGATATAGCAACCGTTGCTGTACCCCATGCATACCATCCCAGTTCGGCGAAACCGAGAATAAAGTCAGCCAGTTTGCTGCCAACCTCCCCAAAGCAGAACCGTCCCATCAGGACTGTATTAAGCCCACTGCGCGCTGCTATCCAGCCCAGCGATGCGGCGTACAGAGCCAGCAGAAAATTACCTGTCACTGCAATCCACAACATATTGTGGATAGAAAAAGAGAGGCCTAATTCGCCACCAGCGAACATCGTGCCGGTAAAAAACGTAAAACTAAATAACACCATCGATATGGAAAAAATGCCTTTACGTCCCGAGGCCGGAGCTTCAGTGAGGGGGAAATCATTGTCTTTTGACATTATGAAACCTCTAATATAGTGATGCAGATAGGATCAGTATCCTCATAGCAAGAGGTATGCCAAAAAAACACAGGCAAGCCTTACAGAGTAAAGTGTGCAATATGCACAAAAAGAAGAGGGAATTAACGATATTTGGAAGGTTTCAGTGCATGGTGCAAATGACTGCACCAGAAAAGTGCCAAAAAAATAACGGTTCATACTTTTACACGGCTTTGTTGAATAAATCGAACTTTTGCTGAGTTGAAGGATCAGATCACGCATCCTCCCGACAACACAGACCATTCCGTGGCAAAGCAAAAGTT
>NZ_JBNPYB010000035.1:0-7005 GCF_050432985.1 Pantoea sp. AN62
ACAAAGGCTGGGATGCCAGAAAGCGTGCGTATTGCTTGAAAATCCAGCCAGCTACAGGGTCGTTCGCAAGAAATCTTATTTATTCAACAAAGCCGCTTTAATGATCAATTTACCGGTTTAGCCGTCTCGCTGTCTGACAATTTAGTCATCATGTTAAACTTCGCTCAGGTACTGCCTGACCAGAGTACTGGGCTACCAGCCTGTACTTAATACACCATCAAAAGGTGACAGGAGTATTCACCCACAACACTTTGGCAACCGTTGTGCCGGAATTGCGGTAACCGTGCGGCACGTTGCTGGGAAAATAGAACGAGTCCCCGACACTCAGTGCGTAAACCTGATCGCCAAGGTAAAGCGCAACCTCTCCCTCAAGCACATAGCCCATCTCTTCTCCGTGATGTTCAATCTGTCCGTCACTGGCGACACCGGGTTCAATAACATGAATATTGCCCTGCAACAGGCCGCCTTTATGGTGATGTGTTAGGTTTTCCAACTCAATGCCACCTTTCCTGTTACGGTGCACAAAGAGTTTGCGTCGGCGGCTGTCCGCCTTCATCACGGGTGAATCGGCCACCCAACTTTCAGCCATCAGGTCAGAGATGTTGGTTTCAAGTGCGGTGGCCAAACGGTGTAGCATTGCCAGAGACGGTGCAGCGATCTCATTCTCCAGCTTCGACAGCAAACTCTCTGAACAGCCGACTTTTTGCGCCAGTTGCTTCAGGGTGATCTCCTGCGCTAAGCGCGCATGGCGTAGTCGCATGCCTAAATCTGATAACCCTATTCCACTGGCTTCGCCGTTTTTTTTCATACTTTGCTTCTGTCACTTTCTATTAAAACGCCCGACATTGGCCGGGCACGTTAATGCCTGAACGAGCAGGCTGGCTTATCAAGCCGCTACGTAGAAATGCACCGGCTGTGGATCACAGCTGTTAATTGGCACGATATCCTGCGGGCATGCCGACATCACCACAATACAATCCAGCTCGGCACGAATCTCTACGTAGTCGCCTGCCTGGCTCACCGTTGGCAGCCAGGAGATGGAATTGTCGGCATTGACCGGGATATTCATCCACAGGTTCAGTGGCTGCGGCACTTCACGGGCGCGCAAACCGATAGCGTTCAGTGCCAGGCGCATATTGTCGGCACAGCTGTCGTGATAATCAGTCACGCCTAAATTTGTGTAACGATGCAGGTCACAAGCGGCTATCAGCGTATCGTGAATGCCTGGCGAAGTGTCAGTCAGCAGCGTACCAATCGGACGACGTTGGTTGGTGACTAAGGCATCGCCTTCCTTCGGGATGATCTTATCAATATAGGCTCGGGTATGTTCCATCGAGGAGAACTCGCTGAGATCATCGCTGTTGAACAGCCAAGTATCGCAAACCTGACTGCCGGGCGTGTTGATAATACGAATAATTTGCCCCTTTCTCAAACGCACGGCGCAGCCGCAACGTGCCGGCACAGTGTACAGTTCTCCGGGAATCGGCGTACCGTCTGCAGAAATCGCGGAAGATAACGTGGTGTTGCTGCCCAGCGCACTGCCGTTGTCTTTGTCACAGCATGCAGGATAGGTTGATGTGCTCATGGATTAACTCCTTCAGGTTGATTGGCCAGTTCTGTCAGGCAGTGCGCTAACGCTTTGGCGCCAAGATACAGATATTGAGGGTCAGTGTGCTCAGCCGGATTATGGCTAATACCACAATGGCTGGGGACGAAAAACATGCTGGTTGGGCAGTGTCCGGCAAGATGCATCGCATCGTGGAAGGCGCCGGACATTAGCTTCATCGCCGCGATTCCCAGCGCCTCAGCGCTGGCATGCTGCTGTGATATCAATCCGACGTCAAAGGCCACTGGCTGATGATGAAACAGGCTTTTGACCTGAACATTCACGGCGGCAAATTGCTGCATGACGGCGTCAAACTCCGCGAGAACTGAGGTGTCAGCATGGCGAAAATCTATGGTAAAACTCACCCGCGAGGCGGTAGTGTTAATGGCGTTTGGCGCTATGTCCCAGCGCCCAAAAGTCAAACGTAATTCTTCCGCTGGCAGATGCGCCATCGCCAGTTCGACCTGATGAGCCGTGTGACGGGCGAGCGTCATCGCATCCTGACGCACAGCCATGGGCGTCGTGCCGGCGTGTGCCGATTCGCCGTAACAGGTAACCTGATACCAACGCACGCCCTGAATACCACTGACCACAGCCAGCGGCAGCGCGGCCTGCTCCAGCACGGGTCCCTGCTCAATATGTAGCTCAATAAAGGCAGCAAAGGGAACGCGGGCACGGCGGGGTAAATGGGGAAAACGGTCATGGCACCGTTGCAGCGCTTGCGCCACTGTGGTTCCACTTGCATCCTGATGAGCCAAATAATTGTTCAAGCGCGAGGGTTCGACATAAGCGCTGGATCCCATTGCGCCCGGCGCGAAACGACTGCCCTCTTCATTCATCCAGACTGCGACCTCGATTGGGCGACGCGTCGTAATCCCCGCATCATGCAATGCGCTCAGGCACTCCATTCCCGCGATAACGCCATAGCAACCGTCAAGATTTCCCCCAGACGGTTGGGTATCAATATGGCTGCCGGTAACCACAGGCGGCAAAGCCTCTTGTCCGGCACGACGAATGAAAAGATTGGCACTGTCATCGGTTATCACTTCACAGCCCAGTGAGCCGGCCCAATCGATTAACCAGGCGCGTGCATCCAGTTCCACAGTCGACAGTGCCTGGCGATCAACGCCACCATTTTCCTGCGCGCCAAAGCGGGCAAGTTGCGCCAGTCTGTCCAACAGACGCTGCTGGCTGACTTGCGCCACGACCTGCATCGGGGTGATATCAGGCATCGTTTATCTCCCCTTCGTCCAGTTGCAACGGGCGCTTAAACCAGGGCGCGAGGAAATTCTTCAGTCGATCGGTCTGGGGCTGACGAAACAGCTTATCTGGCGCACCGCTTTCAATAATCGAACCGCCCGCCATGAATACCATGCGTGAGGAAATTTTTGCAGCGAATGACATTTCATGGGTCACCATCACCATGGTCATCCCGTCATTGGCCAGGGCTTTCACCACGTCCTGTACCTCTTCCACACGCTCCGGGTCCAGTGCAGAAGTAGGCTCGTCCAGCAACATAAGCTCCGGCTCCAGCGCCAGTGCTCGGGCAATACCAACGCGCTGTTGTTGTCCTCCAGAAAGGCGAGCTGGCCGCGCACTGGCTTTTTCCGCCATTCCCACCTGCGCCAGTGCTTGCACCGCTTTCTTTCGCGCCACATCGCGTGGCGTTTTCTTGCCAAGAATTAGCGGTGCGCAGACATTTTCTAATACCGTCATATGTGGCCACAGATTAAATTGCTGAAACACCATAGCCAGTGGACGACGCACCTCGGCAATCAACGCTGCGCTGTCACGATCTTTCAGGCTACGGCTGTTGCTGCTGTACCCCAGAAGCTGCCCTTTGATCAGCACGTCTCCTTCGTCATAGGCTTCGAGAAAATTCATGCAGCGCAGCGCGGTGGTTTTACCCGAGCCTGAAGGGCCGATAAGCGTCACGATCTCACCGGTACTGACGGTGAGATTGATATCCGCAAGCACCCGATTGTCGGCAAATGACTTGCCAACACGGCGTAGTTCAAGAATAGGTTGGGGATGCATGCTCTTATCCTTCTACAGAGGTGCGGCTCAACAGACGCACGCCGATACTGACACCCTGAGCCAGCAGCCAGTAGCTGAGGATCAACAGGGTGTACGGCACGATATAGGTGTAGGTGTTGGCGACAATTTGCCCGGTCGTCATAGTCAGTTCAGGCACGGTAATCACCGAAGCCACCGCGCTTTCTTTAATCGTGGAAATAAACTGATTACCCAGTAATGGAAGGCTGAAACGAAGCGCCTGCGGCGTCTGGATATGCCAGAAGCTTTTCCAGGCAGAAATATCGTGTACCTGCGCAGCTTCCAGTTGTCCGACACTGATGCTCTTCCATGCAGCGCGGAAAATTTCGCTGAAGTAAGCGGTACTGTATAGTGCCAGTGAAATCACTGTGGCTTCGACGGCGCTAAGCGTGATGCCGATTGCCGGCAGGCCAAAGTAGAACACCGCCAGCTGCGCTAAATAGGGTGTGCCGCGTACCAGCCAGACATAAGTGCGCCACAATCCGTACAATAACGTATTCATACGGCTCATGGCCTGCGCAGCGAAACCGATGAGAGCGCCTGACAACGCAGCACATAAACTGATACCGAGCGTAACGACGAGAGCGTGACCAAAATCGGGAATATAGCGCAGGAAGTCGTTCATTGGCCCTCCTTCTGCCAGCGGCGTTCAGCATAGCTGCCCAGCAGCGAAAGCAGGCTGGTGAGTACCAGGTACGACAGCGCGATAGCAATATAGACTTCCAGCGGCCGGTAGGTTGAGGAGGCAAGTTGTTGCCCGACTCGCATAAGATCCGTAATGGCAATCACTGACACTACTGCAGAAGCCTTGATCACGTCGATCAACTCGGAAATTAACGACGGTAACGTCAAACGCAGCACCTGCGGGATCTGGATATGCCACAGCGCCTGACGTGGCGTCAGCCCACAGATTGACGCAGCCTCCAGTTGTCCTGGCGCAATGGCCTGAAAACCGCTGCGCAAAATCTGTGACTGGTAAGCTGCGGTATTCAACGTGAGTGCGATAACAGCGGCCAGGTAGCCAGGCAATGACAGGCCCAGCTCACCCGGCAGGTAATAACAGAGCAAGACCTGTGCAATAACCGGCGTGCCACGAAACAGGCTGATATACACACGGGCGACTCTGCACGCGATTGATGACTGGCCGTTCTCCATCAGATGAATCACCACACCGACAAAAAAACCGGCAACGATGGCAACGATGCACAATGAGGCGGTAGTCACCGCGCCATTCATTAACATCGGCAGCCAACGGGTCAGCAGTGAGAAAAATTCACCCATGTTCTCACCACTTACAGTGCGGGTGCGGGCATTTTGTCCGCCGGCACGTCCATCACGAAACCAAACCATTTCTGCTGAAGGGCTTTCATCGTGCCATCTTTGTTGGCTTCGCTGATGCCATCGCTGAGAAGCTTCACTAAAGATGCGCTGTCAGTATCCTGACGCCCGACCCAACCGAAATAGGTAGTGGGTCCGAGCATGGGCTTCAGGGTGGTGAAAAGGCCCGGGCGTGACTTGATCAGGGGACCAAGGTTGGCAAGAGATTGCGCGACACCATCCAGACGTTTGTTTGCCAGATCGGCGTAGGCCTCATCAAAAGAGACGTACTGCTTGATCTCTTTGATGCCCGGCTTGCCGCTGGCCTTCAGTTTTGCATTGAACTCCTGCAACACCTGCAACTGACCTGAGCCCGCCTGGGATCCGACTATTTTGCCGCTCAGATCCTCTAATGTGGTAATGGTGCCGTCATTTTCACGTTTAAGCAGCGCAACAGTAGATTCTGCAATCGGTACGGTAAACGCGAAGTGCGCAACGCGCTGTTTGTTTACGGTGACTGCCGTGACCACAAAATCGAATTTCTTGGCATCCAGCCCGGGCAGGATGCCCTGAAACGGCAGGTCAAGCTGTTTAACCGCCACGCCAGGCAGCTTTTTCTCCAGAATATGGTTCATCAGATCGACGTCATAACCCACGATCTTGCCGTTTTCTACCGACTCAAAGGGGGCGTAACGCGCCTCAGTCGCAATGGTGATAGTTTTTTCTTCTTTGATGCGATCCAGCACATCTGCACTGTGAGCCGTCGCGGAAAATCCGCCGATTACACATAGCATCGCCCAGTTGAGAGAAAGCGCCTTTTTACGTCGTTTCATGTTTGCCACCCCGGTGAAAGTATTTTGAAATCTATTCAAGTTATTTGAACTGGGTGAAATAAGCATGAAGCATGCCAGTCGAAAACAACCAGCACCAAAAAGTGATGCAATTTTTTTAAACACATGATTTTAAATTTAAAAAGCAATAATCTTATTTAGCAGATGTCGGCGTTTTACAGATAGGATTGCGAGGCTTGCTGGCTGCAAATGCACAGAAATAATGCAGCCGCGATATTTATTGGTGCAGAAAGAAAGGAGCACTGCAGAAGAAATGCCCCCTCGCAGAATAAGATGCGGACAAGAAGCGGCAGCGTAAAGCCAATGAAACGGATCGGATAAAGCTATAAAAGTCCCCGTCTTTCATCAGGTTGTTCTCTGTCATCGTAAAACTCATCCAGACATTCGCACCTCATGCAAGAGCAATGCCTTTCTTTTAGCCGTATATGCGTCCAGCTCCCGGTTAAACGCTTCCGGATTTAAGTAGTCACGTAAGGCTTCCAGCACCAGTTGCTGCTGAGCGTTCCCGATACGTCCGTTGTTATCTGCCCCTGAGAAGTGGTCGGCTGTAGTGGTTTACTGAATTTGGCCACCTGAACAGAGGTGATATGCTCATCTCAGAACAACAGATGTGTCCCAATGAAAAGAAGAAATTTCAGCGCAGAGTTTAAATTCGAATCCGCTCAAATGGTCCTTGACCAGAGCCACACCATTGCAGATGCAGCCAATACTACGGATGTTGGTCTTTCTACCTCAATACTTTTTCCAAGCGCAACGGCTGCATCAGCGTGACCAGCTCATCGAGAAACTCCTTTAGGTCGCGCTGGCGGATATGCTTCTGCAGCAGAGTAAGGATGATTTGCCGAGGCAAAACGCCAGCGTCGTTTATTTCAAATAATGTTGGCTTTGCTAATCATTAAAATCAACAGGCAGCCAGAGCGGCTGCCTGATCAGAGCGTCGATATAATCCCGGCTCGTAATGTAAGGCGAGCCGGAATGTCAGGCTGACGCCGAAGCCGTTGCAGCTTGACTGGCGTGGATGTTCAGCACGTTGCTGAGAATGGAGAGCGCCTGATGAAACTGCGTCTCCGGAATGGTCAGAGGGGCTTTGTTGAATAAATAAGATTTCTTGCGAACGACCCTGTAGCTGGCTGGATTTTCAGGCAATACGCACGCTTTCTGGCATCCCAGCCTTTG
>NZ_JBNPYB010000036.1:0-6416 GCF_050432985.1 Pantoea sp. AN62
ACGAAAGCAGGTATACCTGAAAGCGTGCGTATTGCCTGAAAACACAACCCGCTACGGGGGAGACTTACCCGAAATCTGATTTATTCAACAAAGCCGGAGCAGTCTGTAGCAGAACGCCAGCTGGTTACAGTCAGAGGCAACAAATTTTATAAACGCCCGCTGATGAATAAAAGTGAGTACGGCGTTTTCTGCAGACTTGAAAAGCTGCTTTCAGCGTCACACCGTGGCTATCGCGTGTTCTCCCAGGTATCACTCGGTGAGATTCTTGGCTCAGATGACAAGCAGGCTTACCTGGCGATTAACAGCAAGCGGGCAGATTTCGTGATCATAGACTGGTCTGGGCAGCCGATAGCCGTCGTTGAGTATCATGGCAGTGGCCATTTTAAGAACGATGCCATCGTACGTGACGCGGTCAAGCGTGAGGCATGTAGCAATGCAGGGATTGCCTTTATAGAACTATCTTCCAGCTATACAGGCGCTGATATTAGAGCCATCAGTGAACATTTGCACGCAAGAGCAGCCTGACTTCAGTGGCACCACCAGTGAAGTCGTCTCTTCTTTTCATCAAGCACGCGCCGCAGCTCCCTGCGGTGCCGCTTCAGTTCTTGATGCAGCATGCGTTTTTTTATCCTGTGGAAAACCTCATTCATGACCTCAGGAGAACAGATATCAGCTTGTGATTCGCAGCGGCTGATTTACTGAAGTAACCAATCCATATAAAGATTAAGGCATTCTTCTGCGATGCCTATAAGTTGTAATTTAGAAAACACATACGCCTCCTTGCATAAAGAGCCTCTATAACCCTATGTTAGGTGTTGTACATGGATAATCGGCAAAATGTTCCAATCGTTTAGCGCTTGAGCTGCATATTAAGAAAATAAATGTAGCATTGAATCCCTTAACATAATTACTAGGGACTTTTCTAAAAAACAATTATCATATATTCTGTTGTCATACTTATATAATCTCTTCAACTGCAAACTTTCATCTGCAAGGAGCTATCGTGGTACATACAAGCAAAAATAAAGTTCTGAAGAAAAGTAAAGAAGAAATCTTCATAGAAAAATGGAACACCACCAATCCAATAGGGACATTAGTTGAAGTCATAAATAATAAATCTCAGAATAACAAGACTTCAGATGAAACTTTAAATTTTGCCAGACTAGTAAATAAGAAGCCTTATGTTGATCTTAAATATAATGGCGGAGCATTTTTAGATGATTTGGAAATAAAAGGGCCAAATCACCCAGATGTAATCGAGAAAAATGAAGCTGAAGAGGAAAAAACTAAAAGGGATAACAGGATTGTATTTGGGGTATTTATTGGGCTCCTTTTATATTCTTATGCTTGCACTATATATTTCAAAGGAAATGATTTATCTCCTGTGTATGCATTCATAACTCTAATATTCTCCCTCTTCATACGAGCATTTTCACCTGAAAATGCGGCGAGAAGTGTCAAGGTTCTGATATTAATTGCTGATATTATGGCTGTTTCCCTTACGTTTTTCTCACTATTACCTATACCATTTTTTAAAGAAAATATGATTATAACCTATTACTTAATAAGTGTTTTATGCTTAATTGGTGCCCAATCATTTTATAGGGAGCTATGATTTTAAAAGTTTTTTCAAAAAGGCCATTCAAGTAAATGGCCTTCTAAACTCTATGAGTTTAGGCTAAGCACTATCCTTGCCATAAGGTATGACTTTAATTTTTTTCAACTCATAATCAAATTCTTTCAACCATTCTCCCGGGCGCCGACCTTCAAAAATATCAATTAGCCATTTACCAGAAGAACGCGACATTAAGCGCTGATAAAAAACAGGATGATGTTGACCTAAATCCGGCCCTTTATCTCCAGACTCATATACCCACGTCGTTATATATGGCGAAAATGTAGGCCAGTTTTCTTTAAGGAACCTGATAAAGTCTTCCAGATTACCGCGACCGCCGCCGCCCATTCCATCAGCTAAAACAAAGTGTTCATTAACGTAGCCAAGTATTTTATCACCGTTATTATTGTCAATTTTAAGGCAGATTAATTCACCATCATGACGACCACCAGTAACTCGATACAGTTCCCATGAAAATTTACCTTCTTCAGGCTGGCTGAAAAAGTCATGGTACGAAGAACCAATATTAAGTGCCGGGAAGGGAGAGTTCTCTCCGCTTAATAGCCAGCTCTGACTAAAACCAAAGCTAAGTGACAAGCGGTCCGCTAAATCAAAAGGCAGGTCATCCAGACCATCGAGGCAGTCAAACAAAAGAGATGGAGAGGCCTCTCCAGCACGCCGCGCGATATGCGCCACATCTGAAGGTTCACTCCATGCAAAGAACCCGTCATTGCGTAATCTTTCAAACACAAACGCAAGCCTTGCTGCGACATCCTTACGCCATCTTTGCCGATGAGTAAGCGATTCTTCCTGAGCTGGTTTGTATTTCTCTGTAAGCGCCAGACGGCACTCTGCTTCGATAGAACGTTCAGCTCGCGCAGCAGCTGCTTCGACACGCATGAAAATGTCGTCAGGAAAATTCCTAACCTGGATCTTGGCCATAGGTCCTCTCAACTCATTTTAGCTGGTTAGCATCATGAAAATGACGCCTAGTGAGTCAAGCTAATCACAAGTGATGATGGGAATAAACATTTTCTTAAAATGAAATCAAAAAGAACTCAAAAAGACTCATTTTATGGAAGCTCTAGTTCAAAGATAACGGCTCTGATAATTACTCATGTTATGTACTAAAACGGTCGGTTTCGTACATGTAGAATATAGCCTGTCCGAAAGTTAGTGTTTTTAATTTCGGACATGCGCTATAATAAGTACACCTATTTCGTACACAAAATAACTACATGTCACGAGTCTTTGCCTACTGCAGGGTATCGACCCTCGAACAGAACACTGAAAACCAGCGTCGTGAAATCGAAGCGGCCGGCTTTGCCATCAGACCCCAGCGACTGATTGAAGAGTACATAAGTGGTTCAGTCGCGGCTGCTGAACGCCCTGGATTTATGCGTCTCCTTGATCGAATGGAAAACGGGGACGTTTTAATCGTAACGAAGCTGGATCGCCTCGGGCGAAACGCCATGGATATCAGAAAAACCGTTGAGCTACTTTCTGCGTCAGAAATACGGGTACACTGCCTGGCGCTGGGAGGGGTAGACCTCACCAGTCCGGCCGGAAAGATGACAATGCAGGTAATCTCGGCGGTTGCTGAATTTGAGCGCGATCTGCTACTTGAACGTACACATGCTGGTATTGCGCGGGCTAAGGCATCCGGAAAGCGTTTCGGCCGCCCGCCGGCTCTGGATGACGAACAAAAGAAAGCGGTGTTCTTGCGTCTTAGTGAAGGGAAGAGTATCAGCGCGATCGCCCGCGAATTTGACACCACACGGCAGACCATTTTAAGAGTGAAAGCGATAATGGAAGACGCTGATGCTCGTTCATGAGTTGCTTTTCTGCGTATGTCCGCTTTGTGCCATAAGCGGACGTTATTCCGATAACAAAGAGCGGAACAACGAAGAATATAAATAGCTAAACTTCAGATTTTCAGTATATCAATGACGACTCTCAGTGCCGGCGACACATTGCGGTGAGGATAATACAGGAATGAACCTTCCAGGCGCTGGCTGTAACGTGGCAACGCCCTGATAAGATTGCCTTGCTCTAAATCATCAGCGACCAGTTCCTCCGGGACATAAGCCAGCCCCAGCCCCAGTCTGGCTGCTTTTGCTTCCATGTAGCTGTCAGAAAAGGCCCACTGTCCTTGTGGTCGGTGCATTATTTTTTTACCGTCCTGAAGGAGTTCCCACTGATAAAGGCTACCATCGGCAAACTGGTAGGCTATACAAGGATGAATCACTAAATCAGCCGGTGTTTGTGGAAAGCCATAGCGACGAAAATGCTCGGGCGTAGCTACAACAACCATCTCCATGTCAGGTGTAATACGCACCGCGACCATGCCCTGTCCTACCTCCGGCCCCAGCCGCACGCCGGCATCAAATCGCTCAGCGATAATATCGACGAACCGGCTTTCACTGATGAGTTCAAGCCTGATATCGGGGTAACGGTGCTTAAATAGCGCCAGCTTCGGTAAAAGAACTTTATCAATAGCATGCTGGCTGGCATTGATGCGTACCGTACCGGACGGGGTATTCCGGTAATACGCCAGCGTGGCAAGACCCGTATCTAAAGCATCAAATCCGGATTCTGTTGTCTGATACAGTTGCTCACCTGCCTGTGTTAACGACAGCCTGCGCGTAGTGCGAACCAGAAGCTGTATACCCAGCCTTTCTTCAAGTTCACGGACAGAACGACTAACGCCTGATTGTGCAAGTCCAAGACGATGTGCCGCTGCAGTGAAACTGCCCTCCCGCACCACCTGCATAAACAAGTAGAGCTCATTATAGTTTTCCCGTTTTGCCATTTGCGCGTCCTCAGAATATCTGGCCGCAAATGATGTCTGCTGCGGCCCTTCATTTATAACAATATGCTATTAATCCTAGCAATTTTTACCCTCTAATCAGCACTATTTCTGCTACCTATAATGAGCGCATTGCATCAAAGCACAGCAGTACTCTCCGTATGAAACCGGTACCTCACTTTTCTTTTTCAGGGGAATTTAAATGAATGTTTTCACCAGAAAGCTGACAGCCGCGCTACCCGCTATGCTGCTATGCGTATCATTAAGTGGAGTTACGACAATGAGTTATGCTGACACATCTAATCCGAACTCGCCTGTTTCAATGGTAGAAAAATGGGATAAAACCTTTGCAGAGAGCGATAAGGTTGATCATCGCAAGGTGGCATTCCAGAACCGTTACGGGATCATATTAGTAGGGGATCTTTACATCCCCAAAAACCGGGGCGAACGTAAACTGGCTGCGATTGCATTAAGTGGTCCTTTCGGTGCGGTCAAAGAGCAATCAAGCGGCCTGTATGCACAGACCCTGGCCGAACAGGGATTTGTTGCGCTGGCATTCGATCCTTCTTACACGGGTGAAAGTGGTGGCTATCCGCGTAATGTCGCCTCTCCGGATATCAACACTGAGGACTTTAGCGCGGCGGTTGATTTCCTTGGATTACAAAAAGAGGTGGATCGCCATCGTATTGGATTACTCGGTATTTGCGGCTGGGGAGGCATGGCACTCAATGCGGCGGCGATGGATACACGCGTAAAAGCAGTTGCGACCAGCGTGATGTACGACATGAGCCGGGCGATGGGACATGGCGTTGGTGATGGCAAAGACCGTTATTCAACAGCCGATCGCCGTGCCGTATTACAGTACCTGAACGAGCAGCGCTGGAAAGATGCTGAAAGCGGAACTATCGCCCGCGGTAGTCACGATATTAATGTGGATAAGAATGGCAGCGTAAGCGCTTCTGAGCGAATTCTGCCGGAAACATTACCCGCGAATCCACACCCGGTACTGAAAGAGTTTTTTGATTATTACAGAATGCCACGCGGCTTCCATGGGCGTTCTGTTAACTCTAATGGCGCATGGAATGCAACGATGCCCTTGTCGTTTATGAATATGCCGCTGCTTAGCTACGCAAATGAAATCACTATTCCTGTGTTGATTGTTACAGGTGAAAAAGCGCACTCGCGCTATTTTGCAGAAGATGCCTACAAAGCGGTTGGCAGCACTGAAAAAGAGCTTGTGATCGTCCCCGGCGCAAACCACGTGGACTTATACGACAACGCTGCAGGTAAGATCCCTTTTGCCAGGTTTGAACAGTTTTTCAAAACCAGCTTAAGGTAAAAACGCAGCTCAGAATCGTTTAAAAGCCACCTGTAATACTCAGGTGGCTTTGACTCTGGATCTATCCCGACATGATGTTACATAGAATCCTTATAATATCGCACTTCATTCTCACCCACTCTCATCGTTATTACATGAATAGCGTTTATTTCGTTTATGCCTGAAGAAGATCGGGCGCTATTCACAGGTCCTGATAATATTCATAATGCGTCATTAAACATCACAATAGATACAGGGGCGAGCCTGGCAGCAGAAGATAAATATTATGACAGGATACGCAATGGTATCCCGTCGATATTTCTACATTGTTCCGGTTTAATTGTTCCGATTTAACTTTTATAACCGATCAGCGTCAGTTAAGGCTTAAGGATAACCTTCGTCCATCCCTCATCGCGATCGTCAAAGTGCTTATATCCCTCAGGCGCCTCAGCAAGTGAAAGACGGTGTGAGATTATGCCGCCCGGGCTGGCTTTACCCTGATGGATCAGACGGGCCAGCTGACGATTATAGGCTTTGACGTTCGCCTGGCCGGTGCGGATTGACTGTCCTTTAAACCAAAAACTGCCGAAATCAAACGGCATCTTACCTTCTTTGGCAAGGTCTGATGCAGCTCCCGGATCCTGCGGGATAAACACGCCAACCACACCAATTCC
>NZ_JBNPYB010000037.1:0-6368 GCF_050432985.1 Pantoea sp. AN62
GAGATTTCCTACGCCGTCTTCACAGGCTTGTTTGGGCAAAGTAACTTTGAAGTAACTTACGTCATAGGCATCAGAAGCTGATTTCCTGATAAGGTATTGCACCAGTACTGAGATGTTTTTAGGCCCGACCTTCAGAGTTGAAGATTTAGCCAGGACTTTATAGTTGCTGTCCGAAGATTCACCAATTGTCATCCAAGAGCTGGAATCAGCAAAAGCATTTGAACTGATAGAGGCTAAAGTCAGCGCGGCGGCCCAGAAGTATTGTTTCATGGAATCTCCCTTTCAAAGATGGCTCTATTCTACCAGACCATTAGGAATAGTCTTAACCCGCCTAATTCTTAAATAGCTTTGACCAGAATCCCTTGTTCTTCTCAGCTTCTAACTGCTGTTTAAGATCTGCAACTTCCTGCTGTAGGCGCTGCCGCTCCAGCTCTTCAGCCTCGTTTTTCTGCTCGCGCTGCTGCTTATCTTCCAGTAAAAGCTGCTGCTGGTTCTGGATTAGCTCGCGTAGCTCTGCCAGCTCCGCACGCATAGCTTTCAGGTCTTCAGTTGGGAAATCGGACTGTGTATTTTTACGGTGTGAATCTGTGTTTACCTCTTTCCCAGGCAAGTTCACACTGCCGTAAGCACGTATGAGTTCCGACGCATCAATCACTCGTGCATTTTTCCCATCGCGTGACACAGTCACTTTCCCTTGTGCGATATGGTTGTAGAGTGTTCTACGCGTAATCCCTACCGCCTTCGCAGCCTCAGTAAGATTGAGCTGTGTCTTCTGCACTGTATACCCCTTGAAAATATCAGCCTGGACCACTGTGTAAGGTGTGAAGTATACACCCGGCAATCCGGGCGGCTATGAAGAATGATCTCGGTGCATTAGACGCACGGTCAAGCCGGAAAAAAGCCGGGGGTAATAGGCACACCAGGAAAGTGGGAAATATCGTACAGCAAAGTTACTTTTACTTTCGCCAGCAACTTTGACTCGCTGGCGATCTCATACTTTGTATCAATAGGGTATACCTCAACGGCACATCGGAACACTGTCTCTTTAGGGTTAAATAATTAAGTATTGACTACACAAAGATAGCGCTGTATCTTTAGGGTTATAGCTTGAAACTTCAAAGAGACAATGATAATGAATGCACGGATTTATGCACGGGCGTCAACGAAAGGTCAGGACAGTTCACGCGCTGTGCCAGCACTGCGAGAGTTTGCAGCGGAGCACGGGTGGAAGGTAGAAAAGGAGTACGTAGAGAACGCTTCTGGTGCATGTTTAGAGCGCGTACAACTTATGCAGTTGCTTGATGAAAGTAAGGAAGGGGATTTGTTGCTGGTGGAGTCTATCGACCGTCTCAGTCGCCTGGAAGCTGCACAATGGGATGTATTGAAACGGACTATTCAGGATAAGGGATTGAAGCTGGTGGTAGTGGATTTGCCCACCTCATGGAACATGCTTGGCGAGACAATCAACCCGATGATTGACGGCATCATGAAGGCAGTTAACGCCATGCTGATCGATATGCTGGCGACTATGGCCCGGCAGGATTACGAGACACGCCGCGCGCGTCAGGCTCAGGGTATCGAGAAAGCAAAAGCCGCTGGCGTATACATCGGGAAGCCAAAGGATGAGGAGGCGCGAGAGATGGTGGCAACGTTGCTTGCAAAGGATGTTGCACCGAAAGATGTGATGAAAGCTGCGGGCATTAGCCGTGCCACATATTACCGAATCAAGAAAGAGCTGGAGGGCCAATGATGGCCGCCACTCAACCTCATTAAGATCCTCGCTGGCGCGGGGATTTTTCCTTTTTAGCCCACACTGACACTTATCTTCTCGTCCTTCTCTTCCTCCATAGACGAACCGTCTTCACTGCCAGGCTTGCTGGTGTCCTCCTGCTCTGCCTTTCTATCGAGTAGCTTTAAAGTTGACTGTAGCTGCCGTATGGCGGTTATCCGCTGCGTTGCTGGTAGTAATGGATCACGGATTATCCCTTCCAGTATCTCAATGTGCTCTCCAAGCTGGTCTTCAATACGGGTTTTCAGCTTTAAACTGTTCATTTCTTCTCCAAAATTGATTTTTTTTACGGTTGAGAGGGCGAGGATCGGCCTCTGCTAAGCGTTTCTGGGCAAATAGCCCATCTAAAATGGGCTGGTCATAAACCCTGACTGATACTCGCTCCAATCTTCCAACAGTTCGTTTAACTGCCCGCGCTCATAGGTTCCTGTCTGTAATAGCTGGAATGCCAGATCACAGAAGAGCTTGCAGTAGCTTGAAGCTGCCATCGGGTTTTTATAACTGGACTCGATGTAACCGGTTGGAATGAACTTGGAGGCTGGCCTGGAATCAGCAGGAAATAGATCGTGTAACGAGAAGAACAGGTCATCTGTCTCTGTTGCCTGAATACCTTCCAGCAGACGCAAAATATCCATGCCAAACGTCATCAGATCTTGTTCAGCTGGATAGCAACGCTGGATTTCTTTCGCGTATACCACTATCTCCGGTAATCCCGGATTGCGGTAAAAACCGGAGCTAACCTCAACGCCTTTAGCCTGTAATAAGCCGATCAACTCTTTGGTTGTTAGAAGTTCTGTATTGTTGAATGACAAGTTAGCGTCGAGATCTTCCAACGTTGCCTGCTTCTTTGCAGTAGAGCTGGACTGGAATCCAGTTATCTTGCAGCACGCGTCGTAGATTCCCAGGTGTTTTAGATAACGGATTATTTTCTCTTGGACTTCATCGCGAGGCGTACTTTCAGAAACCTTCCAGCGCGGCGAAATCTCTCCAGAGATACGACGGCCAACGCTCAGATGTTCTTTATGGGATTTGTTCCTTCTTTCATCGCCAACAAACAGATTGTCAGGATGGATTGTCCCTCCGCTTTTAACAGAGGCTCTGTGACAGATATTCCACGGGTAACGGGCTTTCTCAGCATCACTGCTGCTTGGCTGAGCTTTATCTCGTAATGCCAGAAGTTCACGGAGTGTAATGAAATCTTCAGGTTTAAAGCCTTCAAGGATCTGCACCGTACCGGCGCGGCGGCACTGCTTGATGAGGTATTCAAACGTCTTAGATCGCAGGAAGCTAACCTTCAGACCAGTACTCTTCTTTCTGCTTAAAGCCTTGCGACATTTAGGACTGCAAGTCTTAGCCCTTTTACTTATAAGTGGCGCACCGCACACGGAGCAGCCTGAGTAATCATTGCTACACAATGAACCCCCTATTTTATCTAAATCATGATTAGGGTTACCGCTCTACGCGCGCGTACCGTGACATTTTGTAACCCAGTAAAAACCCAGCAATGACAAGGTTTGCGGGGCAGTTTTTGACAGAAAATCTGTCACACTTTGTCGAGACCTCGACGTACAAGAAGGGACAATGCTTGAGTGATTGTGAGGCTGTTTTCTTCAGCAAACTTCTTTGCGTCACGCAGGAGAAAAGTAGACAGGGGAACTTTGCGGTATTGGACTCTCTCGTTCATTACGCCTCCCGGTTACTTAGCCATTTCTGCAAGCAGATCGGCTTTAAGCTGGGCGATACGGTCACGCTCTTTTTGCTGGGCAGCTTCGACGGCTCGCGCTTCTTCTTCAGCAACAAAATCGTCCAGTTCGGCTTGGATTTTCGCGGCGGCCTGCTCTTCAACTTTAGCCACGGCCATAGCACGGAATTCAGCTATTTCAGCCTCCTGAACATCCTGCGGTTTGGTCATGCTGAGTACGTTGTAAAGACCCTGATTGAGGACAGAGTGATAGGTGTAACCCTGGGGAAGTAGATCGACGAGCTTCTGACAAATGTCATGGGCTGTCAGGCCCGGATACTTTGCTATGTACCCACTGTGGCGGTACACATCCTCAGCCTTCTGAGCGTATTGCTCGCGCTGTTCGTCAGTGATTTGGTGACGGCTTTTCAACTCTGCCAGGTAGGTTTTTACGGTTGCTTTCATAGGATAGAGATCTCCATTTTGAGTTTGGTTAAGCGGACGTTCTGGCCGCGACGGATTGAAATAATGGTGTGACGTTGGAGCAATGCCAGATTGCGGTATGTGGTCGATTTGCTTTGGCCGCATTCAGATGCGGCTGAGAATAATGCTTCAACATCAGTCTGTAGGTCTGTTTGCCACATCAGTTGAGCAATAATCCAGATACGGTTTGGCGTGCTAAGAACGCCGTATTTAGCTAACAGTTCTTCTATTTTCTTTTTCAGGTTGCCTCCAAAAAGCCAAACGAATCCGATCCCTCAGCAGAGAGATAAGATGGATTGAGTTGGGAATAATGAGTAGGTGGATGAGACAGCGGAGCACTGAAATTGCAGGGTTTACAAGGTGCTGTAAGATTATTATAGCACAGAATGAGAATGATCTCAATAAGAAACTATAACAAATGTTATAATAACATAAGTGATAGTTAGATTTTTTATTAAAAGCTTTGCAGATTCTCCATGCAGGCAACACAGGGAGCATCAAAGCCCCCTTATATTACAGTTTGCTGGTATCGAGTCCGGCAGACTTCAGGCGCTCCGTAAGGTTACGCATCTTGCTGAACTCCGTGCCAAAACTGGGTTTCAGGCCCGCACCCTCACAGAACTCTTTAGCGGTGACGTTTCTCAGATCATCCGCGTACTTAATCATCTGGAGATGCATTTCTACGGTTTGCTTGTTACGCGGCGCTTTGTTGATGGCTTCTTTAATGTTGTTGTAGATCTGCTGCTCAGTTGTCATAGCTTAACCCTTATCTAAGTTAGATAAATATTATAAATTAGCTAATTTAGATAATCAACCGGCGCGATGCTCAGATCCTATCGAGAGCAGATAGCACAATCTTCATCTGTACCAGCTCCTCTTCCTTGTCTTGTATCCAGTCCCGGCCTTCAATGCTGTTCAACCAACGTTTCTTTTTTTCTTCAATCTTGCTTTGGCGCTCAGCAACAACTTGATCGAGTAACTTACGTTGCTTAGGGGTCATGCTGTCGGTGAAGCGCGCTTCAATACGATGGCCGCTCTTGATCGCCTGCTTCAAAACCTTTTTATCTTCTTTCGATAATCCCTGATAGATAAGCTTGTTGCTCATCGCTGGCACTCCTTTTGCAAAATGGCAATTGGTGAAGGGAAACCCTGGAGAACGTCAACAACTCACCCCCTGAACTCAATCAGGAGGCAGTGTTAACGCCTCATAGCGAATATGGCAATCGGAGCCAGGTATAACCGCTATCAAACGTAGGAGATCATCCGTGGGACTCTCCCTGTAGACCGTATGCACCACTATGCACCACTTCCCCTGGTCTACCACATCAGCACCGGAACGCACTCAAGGGATCGCAATGATTGCCCAATCTAAGCACTTTACATAGGTGTACTGATGCAACTCATACGGGGTCTGCTGTTAGTGAAACTCTCTCACGCCAGTAGCAGGATACAAATGATGGGCTGTCGTCACGTCTCCCCCCCATCATAGGGGCGAAGAGTTCAAGAAGGGGAACAACTGAAATGTTTACAACCTTGAGGGGTTGAAGTGTTGGCCTGGAGTGGGCTACACTGTTTTAACAGATTTGGTTTCGATGTTCCCCCGAACTCGTTACCACGGAAGTCTAAGGACGCCAATCCTAAACTTCCTCTGAATAAGCCGCCCCGCAAAGGCGGCTTTTTCTTTGCCTGTGATAATGCCCCGGAAACGGGTCAGGCGTCAATCACTTGCCTGGTTTTGCCTTCCCAAGCTGGAGATAGATCAACAACGCGAGGGGCAGAAACGACACAGCCCACAGCCAGCGAAAATCACTGTACTTCGTCACTACACCCACGAACCACGGCAGGACGATAGCGCATACATAAACGAATATGCGTTGTCCTCGCTTGAGATCCGCGTACCAGTCAGCCAGCGCGCTTCTTTTCTTTTCGCTCACAGCATTACCCTCGCTGAGCGGCTTCCATTCCCGCTTTGATGCCTTCACGGTAGGAGTTGCTGCCGATAGGCGTTATCGGTTCAATCGGGCAGATCGGGACAATGACCATGTCACCCTTAACAATCTTGTAGCCCTCTTCAAACCCTGTGCAAAAAGCAGAGTTAGCCATAGCGCCGCCGGAAAATAGCGCCAGAAGTAACGCGATCTTTTTCATGTCATCCCTTAGTCATTTCGAAAAGCTGAAAGTAGTCAAAGCCGGTTAAAGCTAATTAGTTTTTTAATGCGTTACACAGATGGTCGCCGATGTTCGCACCTACAGAGGCTCCCTCTGATACATACTCAGATGTAAACGCGCCGGGGCCGTCATGTGATAATGGGGAAAAGCTGAGATTTCCTACGCCGTCTTCACAGGCTTGTTTGGGCAAAGTAACTTTGAAGTAACTTACGTCATAGGCATCAGAAGCTGATTTCCTGATAAGGT
>NZ_JBNPYB010000038.1:0-1353 GCF_050432985.1 Pantoea sp. AN62
GTCAGGGAGAACTCATCTCGGGGCAAGTTTCGTGCTTAGATGCTTTCAGCACTTATCTTTTCCGCACTTAGCTACCGGGCAATGCCATTGGCATGACAACCCGAACACCAGTGGTGCGTTCACTCCGGTCCTCTCGTACTAGGAGCAACCCCCCTCAATTCTCCAGCGCCCACGGCAGATAGGGACCGAACTGTCTCACGACGTTCTAAACCCAGCTCGCGTACCACTTTAAACGGCGAACAGCCGTACCCTTGGGACCTACTTCAGCCCCAGGATGTGATGAGCCGACATCGAGGTGCCAAACACCGCCGTCGATATGAACTCTTGGGCGGTATCAGCCTGTTATCCCCGGAGTACCTTTTATCCGTTGAGCGATGGCCCTTCCATTCAGAACCACCGGATCACTATGACCTGCTTTCGCACCTGCTCGAGCCGTCACTCTCGCAGTCAAGCCAGCTTATGCCATTGCACTAACCTCACGATGTCCGACCGTGATTAGCTGACCTTCGTGCTCCTCCGTTACGCTTTAGGAGGAGACCGCCCCAGTCAAACTACCCACCAGACACTGTCCGCACCCCGGATTACGGGGCCACGTTAGAACATCAAACATTAAAGGGTGGTATTTCAAGGTTGGCTCCACGCGGACTGGCGTCCGCGCTTCAAAGCCTCCCACCTATCCTACACATCAAGGCTCAATGTTCAGTGTCAAGCTGTAGTAAAGGTTCACGGGGTCTTTCCGTCTTGCCGCGGGTACACTGCATCTTCACAGCGAGTTCAATTTCACTGAGTCTCGGGTGGAGACAGCCTGGCCATCATTACGCCATTCGTGCAGGTCGGAACTTACCCGACAAGGAATTTCGCTACCTTAGGACCGTTATAGTTACGGCCGCCGTTTACCGGGGCTTCGATCAAGAGCTTCTCCTTACGGATAACCCCATCAATTAACCTTCCGGCACCGGGCAGGCGTCACACCGTATACGTCCACTTTCGTGTTTGCACAGTGCTGTGTTTTTAATAAACAGTTGCAGCCAGCTGGTATCTTCGACTGGCTTCGGCTCGGGGAGCAAGTCCCTCCACCTACGTGCCAGCGTGCCTTCTCCCGAAGTTACGGCACCATTTTGCCTAGTTCCTTCACCCGAGTTCTCTCAAGCGCCTTGGTATTCTCTACCTGACCACCTGTGTCGGTTTGGGGTACGATTTTGTGTTACCTGATGCTTAGAGGCTTTTCCTGGAAGCAGGGCATTTATCACTTCAGCACCGTAGTGCCTCGTCGTCACGCCTCAGTGTAAAGTGAACCGGATTTGCCTGGAACACACACCTACACGCTTAAACCGGGACAACCGTCGCCCGGCT
>NZ_JBNPYB010000038.1:1450-2920 GCF_050432985.1 Pantoea sp. AN62
CCGATATAGCCTTCTCCGTCCCCCCTTCGCAGTAACACCAAGTACAGGAATATTAACCTGTTTCCCATCGACTACGCCTTTCGGCCTCGCCTTAGGGGTCGACTCACCCTGCTCCGATTAACGTTGAACAGGAACCCTTGGTCTTCCGGCGAGCGGGCTTTTCACCCGCTTTATCGTTACTTATGTCAGCATTCGCACTTCTGATACCTCCAGCATGCCTCACAGCACACCTTCGACGGCTTACAGAACGCTCCCCTACCCAACAACACATAGTGTCGCTGCCGCAGCTTCGGTGCATGGTTTAGCCCCGTTACATCTTCCGCGCAGGCCGACTCGACCAGTGAGCTATTACGCTTTCTTTAAATGATGGCTGCTTCTAAGCCAACATCCTGGCTGTCTGTGCCTTCCCACATCGTTTCCCACTTAACCATGACTTTGGGACCTTAGCTGGCGGTCTGGGTTGTTTCCCTCTTCACGACGGACGTTAGCACCCGCCGTGTGTCTCCCGTGATAACATTCTTCGGTATTCGCAGTTTGCATCGGGTTGGTAAGCCGGGATGGCCCCCTAGCCGAAACAGTGCTCTACCCCCGAAGATGAGTTCACGAGGCGCTACCTAAATAGCTTTCGGGGAGAACCAGCTATCTCCCGGTTTGATTGGCCTTTCACCCCCAGCCACAGGTCATCCGCTAATTTTTCAACATTAGTCGGTTCGGTCCTCCAGTTAGTGTTACCCAACCTTCAACCTGCCCATGGCTAGATCACCGGGTTTCGGGTCTATACCCTGCAACTTAACGCCCAGTTAAGACTCGGTTTCCCTGCGGCTCCCCTATACGGTTAACCTTGCTACAGAATATAAGTCGCTGACCCATTATACAAAAGGTACGCAGTCACCCCCATAAAGAAGGCTCCCACTGCTTGTACGTACACGGTTTCAGGTTCTGTTTCACTCCCCTCGCCGGGGTTCTTTTCGCCTTTCCCTCACGGTACTGGTTCACTATCGGTCAGTCAGGAGTATTTAGCCTTGGAGGATGGTCCCCCCATATTCAGACAGGATACCACGTGTCCCGCCTTACTCATCGAGCTCACAGCCTGTGTGTTTTTGTGTACGGGAGTATCACCCTGTACCCTGCGACTTTCCAGACGCTTCCACTAACACACAAGCTGATTCAGGCTCTGGGCTGCTCCCCGTTCGCTCGCCGCTACTGGGGGAATCTCGGTTGATTTCTTTTCCTCGGGGTACTTAGATGTTTCAGTTCCCCCGGTTCGCCTTGCAGCACTATGTATTCATGCTGCAATGATGCACTGAGTGCACCGGGTTTCCCCATTCGGACATCGACGGCTGTAGCGGTTCATATCACCTTACCGTCGCTTTACGCAGATTAGCACGTCCTTCATCGCCTCTGACTGCCAGGGCATCCACCGTGTACGCTTAGTCGCTTAACCTCACAACCCACAGGCGTTTTTTAACG
>NZ_JBNPYB010000039.1:0-3564 GCF_050432985.1 Pantoea sp. AN62
GACAAAGGCTGGGATGCCAGAAAGCGTGCGTATTGCTTGAAAATCCAGCCAGCTACAGGGTCGTTCGCAAGAAATCTTATTTATTCAACAAAGCCATATGTGAACTATAAGTAAATCGATTCAGAAATGCACTTCAGATTATACGCTTCGCTGGATGCTGTCAGGGACCGTTGCTGTCACCGCCCGCGCGTCGATCACCGTAACCGATATGCTGGATCGTCGCGTTACGCTGGCAGGTCCGGCAACGCGCATCATACTGGGTGAAAGCCGTCACCTTATTACGCTGGCGCTTCTGGAGAAAGATCCCATTGCCCACGTTGTTGGCTGGGGCGACGATCTGCAGCGTTATTCACCTGCCACCTGGCAAGGTGTGCTTCAGCGTTACCCCGCCGTCCGCGCGATTCCGGTGTTTGGCACCATGAACAGCGGCACTTTTTCTCTGGAGGCCACTATCGCCGCCAGACCCGACCTGGTGATTTTTACGCTTTACGGACCGATTCCGCCCGGGCTGGAAGCGCTGGACGCCGCGCATATTCCCTATATCTTTGTCGACTTCTTCCGTAAGCCACGGGTCAATACTGTGCCTGGTCGGCAATTGTTGGGTAAGGTTTTGGGTCAGGAGGCACGCGCACAGCAGGTCATCGCCTTCTGGCAGCAGCATATGAATGAGGTCAAAAAGCGTCTGGCAGGCGTCTCTTCCCGTCCATCGGTATTCTTCCATCTCAACCCTGGCAAAGGCGACTGCTGTTTTACCTCCGGTCCTGGAAATATGAGCGATTTTATTGCAGCGGCAGGCGGACACAGCATCGGGGAAGACAAGCTGAGCGCGCCAGTCGGCAAGCTCAACCCGGAGTATATTCTTTCGCGTAATCCCGATTTTTATCTGATGGGAGGCGGTTCAGCGGTGAGCCGTGAACGGCACCGGCGCCACGCCACAGCAGGTGGCGCAGAGCAGTCAGCATCTGCTCCACGCAGCGGAAATTGCCAGCCTGCCCGCGGTCAAAGCTGGCAGAAGCGGCGGCGTCTGGCTGTTCTTCTTCGATAGTCCTCTCTACTTTATCGGGGTGGCGGCGATGGCAAAAATGTTTCATCCAGCGCTGTTTGCCGGCCTGCTCACCAGCGTCACGCTGGGATGGATTGACGTTCTGTCTGGAGGAATATTGCTGGCCTTTCTGCTGGCCTGCCCGCTGGCTGATTACCTTTTCATGACCCGTCGACGACAGCATATCGTGGGGGTATTTGCCGCGATGCAACGGATGGCCGATGGCCTGCTTGATGCGTTGCAGGGCATGCTGACGCTTAAGGCGTTTAACGCGGTTCCGCGCTTTCGTGCCCGTCTGGCAGCGCATGCCGCCGCGCTGCGCACGGAATCAATGTCCGCTTTGCGCGCAACCATGATGCGCAGCGGCATAACCCGCGGCCTTGCCCTTTCCGGCACGGCCTGCCTGCTGACAGTAAATACTTTTCGGGTCACGCAGGGGGATCTTGACCCAGCCGTTCTGCTACTGACGCTATTGATCCTCTGGCAGGCGTTTCGTCCTCTGTTCGAGCTGGAAAACGTACTGCACACGCTGTGGGCGGCGCAGGAGATAAAACCCGCGATGCAAGCGCTCAGCCAGGCAGAAAAAGCGATCGGCGAACCCCATCATCCCGCCCCGCTTCCGGCCCGTAACGATTTACGGTTTGAACGCGTGAGCTATCGTTGGCCGGGGCAGGCTGAATATTTGTTTAATGAGCTGTCGCTTTGTATTGAGGAGAACCGGCATACCGCGTTGATCGGGCCGTCGGGTTCAGGCAAAAGCACGCTGGCGCAGCTGATTACGCGCTTCGCTGTGCCAGATTCCGGCACTATTCTGCTGGGCGGGCAGCCCATCGACTCTTTCGCGCTTTCCGCCCTGCGCAGCCGCATCAGTTGGGTATCGCAGCAGGTATTTCTGTTCGACGGCACGCTGGCGGAAAATCTCCGACTCAGCGCCGCTGATGCGACTGACGAAGCGCTATGGCACGCGCTGCAGCAGGCGCAGCTCGCAGACTGGGTACGCACGCTGCCGCAACAGTTGAATACGCCGCTGAGCGAAGGCGGCAGCCTGCTCTCAGGCGGACAGCGGCAGCGGGTGGCGATTGCACGTGCGCTGCTAAAGGAATCCCCGCTGTTAATCCTTGATGAGATCACCGCCAGTCTTGATGTCGCCAGCGAAGTGGCGCTGCAGCAGGTTATCGCTACGCTCAGCCGTCGCTGTACGCTGATCAGCATTGCGCACCGTATGAACGCTGTCGCGCAGGCGGACCATATCGTGGTGCTGCAGGCGGGTCGTATTGTTGAACAGGGCGCGCCTGCGCAGCTGCGTAAGCAGTCTGGCTATTTCGCCTCGCTGGAGAGCGCATCATGAAACGCCCTCTTTTTTCTGGCGCAGCCTGTTTTCGCCTGTCGCCGCGCATAAATTCCGTTTGGCAATGACGCTACTCGCTGGCGTCAGCGCGCAGTGCGGCGCCTTTGCCTGCATCGTGCTGGGCGGCGGCATGGTGATGCAGGCCCTGAGCGACGCACCCTTTACGGACGTGGCCGGTTATCTGATGCTGGCTGCGCTCGCGACCGCGCTGGCATGGTACTCACACGATCTGGCCTTTGCGCTGATTGAAACGCTGCAGCTGGGTATCTTTGATGGCCTGGCGCGCGCCGCGCCAGCGCATATCGGCGAGCAGCGTCTGGGCGACATCGCCGCCACGGCGACCCGTGATGCCGAAATGATGGAACGATTCTACGCGCATATGCTGGTGGATTACCTGACAGCTTTCCTGATGCCCGGCCTCGCGCTGCTGATACTGCTGTTTATTGCTCCGCCGCTGGCACTGATATTTTTGCCCTGTGTCGTACTGAATATGCTGATCCCGCGATGCTTTTTTCGACGCGCCATACTAAACGGAGCGCGTGTTGCTGAGCACAAAAGCACACTGAACAGCCTGCTGATTGAGGTGATATTGGGCTGGAGGGAGTTGCAGATGTCTGACGCCACTGGACGTTACGCCAGTAAGCTGCAGCAGGTCGGCGCTCTGCGCGCCGCCGCCAAAGCGCCGGCTTCGCCGGCCAGCCAGTTCGCGCGTCAACTTTGAACAGGTGAGCTTTACCTATCCGCAGACGCAAGCCTGCGTGCTGCGTAACCTGACGTTTGTGATTGAACCGGTAAGCCGCGTCGCCATTGCCGGACAGTCAGGAAGTGGCAAACCACCCTCGCTTATTTGCTGCTGGGTTTTTATGCGCCGACCTCTGGCACGATTCAGCTGGGTGACGTTTCGCTGGACGATATGGATGAGGCTTTGCTCCGCAGACATATTGCATAGGCGTCGCAGGAGAGCTGGCTGTTTGACGATACGCTGGAGAACACTATTCGCCTGGGTCGGCCGGACGCGACTCTGGAGCAGGTGATTCAGGCTGCGCAGCAGGCGCAGGCCGATGAGTTCATACGCGCGTTGGCTTTGTTGAATAAATCGAACTTTTGCTGAGTTGAAGGATCAGATCACGCATCCTCCCGACAACACAGACCATTCCGTGGCAAAGCAAAAGTT
>NZ_JBNPYB010000040.1:0-3143 GCF_050432985.1 Pantoea sp. AN62
AGCTGAACAGGAGGGACAGCTGATAGAAACAGAAGCCACTGGAGCACCTCAAAAACACCATCATACACTAAATCAGTAAGTTGGCAGCATCACCGGCATGGTGAATGCGACTCACGCTGGGGTATTGTTTGATGATGAACGCGATGCCTTTGTAATCGACCATTTAACCCGGTTGAGTCATCAAATCGGATGAGGACAGCTTATTTACGTTAAATCATTCAGTTTATTGTTTTTTAGGATGACAATAATAAATAAGGAAAAGTAATGAAAATTATAATCGTGTTGATGTCTGTGTTTCTTTTAAATGGCTGTGGCTCTATATCAGAACATGCCTCAGGGTGTTATCAAGAGTATTATCAGGGAACACAGAAAATGGTGGGTATGGGATACTGGGTCTACCTTCCCTGGCTTGATGTCCCTTTCTCTGCCGTACTGGACACAGTGACGCTGCCTGTTGATGCCATTTGTATTGCAAATCGTTAATACGGGAATATGATTTTTTAAATGATATTGGTATATATCATTTTTCTGAAGGGAAATCAGAATGAAGATAACAATCTCAGGAATATTACTGGGTATTTTTTTACTGGCTGGATGCAGCCAGCTAAAGGCAGAAGCACAAACGCAAAGCGGTGGCTCGGGGACGATTGAAGCTATTAACCATACCAAATGGGCTATCAACTATTTCAGTGTAAACGGTCAGTCGGGCATTGATATTATCGGTCCATTTGATGGCGGCGGCGGCGGGTGTTGCTATGGAGTGCCTGCTGTATGGAAACCCGGAATGATGGTTCGTATAGACTGGGAAACCGGACGCGGGGATACCGACGGATTCCCTGGATTCGGTGATGATGCTAAATATCTTGTATGGGAAAAAAAAATGAAAGCCGAGAATCGTCAGCATAGCAAAACAGTGCCGCTGCCAGATTTTACGGGACAGGAAACCTGTGGTATCACGGTGCATTTTTTACCCTGTGACGACGTGAAGGTGACAACAAGCTGCTTTACCTACGGTAGCCCTTCTTATCCGATTAAGCTTCCGCTGGAAATGAAGGAGCCGAAAGTATGTCCGAAGTAACCACAGATCTGGTCTGGTACCCGCCAGAATTTCCGGCGCAGGGTCGTTTGCCGTCACAGGCGGTATTAGTAGCTAAGAAGCAACAGAAAAGAGTCTGATAAAGATTTATCTCAATGATAAAAATGATTTAATTCTGCCTGGTGGCGGCAAAATCAAATCATTTTATCTGTAAGTGTGGATGACGCAATAAAAGGAATATAAGGATGAAGATAACAATCTCTGGCGTATTACTGGATGTTTTTTTACTGGCGGGATGCAGCCAGCCAAGCGCAGAAGCACAAACGCAAAGCGGTGGCACGGGAACAATTGAAGCCATTAACCATACCAAATGGGCTATCAACCATTTCAGCGTTAACGGGCAATCTGGAATTGATGCGATCGGTCCATTTGATGGCGGCGGCGGCGGGTGTTGCTATGGTGTGCCTTCCGTCTGGAAACCAGGAATGACAGTTAAAGTCGACTGGGAAAGCGGTGAAGCCTCCACAGAGGGTTTTCCAGGATTTGCAGATAGAGAGAAGTACAAAGTGTGGCTAAAGAAAATGAGGGCTAATAACAGGGAGCATAGCAAAACTGTGCCTCTGCCAGATTATACGGGACAGGAAACCTGTGGTATTACGGTGCATTTTTTGCCTTGTGACGACGTGAAGGTGACAACAAGCTGCTTTACCTACGGCAGCCCCTCTTACCCGATCAAACTGCCGCTGGAAATGAAGGAGCCGAAAGTATGTCCGAAGTAACCACGGATCTGGTCTGGCACCCGCCGGAATTTCCGGCACAGGGGCGTTTGCCGTCGTAGGCGGTATTAGTAGTTAAGAAGCAACAGAAAAGAGTCTGATAAAGATTTATCTCAATGATAAAAATGATTTAATTCTGCCTGGTGGCGGCAAAATTAAATCATTTTATCTGTAAGTGTGGATGACGCAATAAAAGGAAGATAAGGATGAAGATAACAATCTCTTGCGTATTACTGGGTGTTTTGTTACTGGCCGGATGCAGCCAGCCGAAGGCTGAAGCACAAACGCAAAGCGGTGGTTCGGGGACTATAGAAGCCATTAACCATACCAAATGGGCCATCAACCATTTCAGCGTTAACGGGCAGTCGGGGATTGATATTATTGGACCTTTTGACGGTGGTGGTGGTGGGTGTTGCTACGGAGCGCCTGCTGTGTGGAAACCAGGGATGACAGTACGTGTAGATTGGGAAACAGGCCAGGGTTCTTCAGCTGGTTTTCCAGGGTTCGCAGATGAAGAAAAGTATCTTGCATGGAAAGCAAAAATTGATGCGCAAAAGAAACATCATAGCCAAATCGTTTCTGTACCGGATTACACAGGACAAAAAACCTGTGGTATTACGGTGCATTTTTTACCCTGTGACGACGTGAAGGTGACAACAAGCTGCTTTACCTACGGTAGCCCTTCTTATCCGATTAAGCTTCCGCTGGAAATGAAGGAGCCGAAAGTATGTCCGAAGTAACCACAGATCTGGTCTGGTACCCGCCAGAATTTCCGGCGCAGGGTCGTTTGCCGTCACAGGCGGCGTTGGTTGGCAAAAACTGTAAGCAGCAAGAGAGCCTGGAGCGAACTTATCGCAATGAACTTTGCCAGGCTGACAACAAGCTGGTAGATATGCCGTGTTGTAAGACGCTGCATATTAGCCTGTTTTTTGATGGTATCGGTAATAACCTGAATAACGATTTGTATTTGTCTAACCCAAAACACCCAACTAACATTGCTCGTTTATTTCGTGCCACGATCGGCAATGGTACCGTTGGCGGCGTGTCTTCTTCCGCTGGGTTACTTGATTCTGATTCAGGCCTTAAGGGAAGTTACTACAAATACTACATACCTGGCGTTGGGACACCTTTCCCGGAAATTAACGATCTTGATTATTCAACTTCAGGGCTGGCCTTTGCCAAAATGGGAGAGGACAGAATTAACTGGGCGCTGTTGAGAATTATTGATGCATTGAAAGGCTTTGTTGAATAAATAAGATTTCTTGCGAACGACCCTGTAGCTGGCTGGATTTTCAGGCAATACGCACGCTTTCTGGCATCCCAGCCTTTGT
>NZ_JBNPYB010000041.1:0-3030 GCF_050432985.1 Pantoea sp. AN62
TGCACGTAATCAGCAAGCGATATACGCAGCGAATTGAGCGGCATAACCTGAATCTGAGGCAGCACCTGGCACGGCTGGGACGGAAGTCGCTGTCGCTCTCAAAATCGGTGGAGCTGCATGACAAAGTCATCGGGCATTATCTGAACATAAAACACTATCAATAATTTGGAGTCATTACCTAACCTGCTTTCTTTATGGAAAAGCGGCAACAGAATGGCCAGAGCAATGGCATATTCGGCTAAAAAAGAAGAATAAATTCAGGTGAGAATGTGTTTATTGGCTGTCTGTGATTATGCTTAAGGGTGGAAAGGCCTGACTCGGCCATACTAAACTCTGGGTTCAGTTTATTCGTTACGGCAGCATGAAGGCATTGTGAGGTTAATATGTTAAGTGAAAAACAAAAAGAACAGGTTAAAGCTACAGTCCCCGTTCTGAAAGAAAACGGAGTGGCGCTGACCGATTATTTTTACAAGAGAATGTTAAAAAACAACCCTGACCTGAAAGAAACGTTTAATATGGGGCATCAGCGAAGCGGTGCTCAGGCCAAAGCGCTGGCTGGCGCAGTGCTGGCGTATGCTGAAAATATTGATAATCCCGGTGTGCTGGCACCGGTTATTGAGCTTATCTGCCATAAGCACGTCAGTTTGAATATACAGACTCCTGATTATGATACTGTTGGCGAAAATCTGCTCCATTCCATCAGTGAAGTGCTTAATATCTCCATGGATGATGAATTAATCAGGGCCTGGGCGGAAGCGTATCAGCAGCTGGCTGATATTTTTATCGCGACGGAGAAACAACTGTATGAGGAGCATAAAAATACCAGCGGCAGCTGGGTTGGCTGGCGTGATTTTATTGTGGACAGAAAAGTCATGGAAAGTGCCGAAATTACATCATTTTATCTTGTCCCCAAGGACAGACAGGCGCTGCCTCCTTATAAACCGGGCCAGTATATCACGCTCCGGGTTATGGTACCTGCCTTGGGGATTAGACAACCCCGCCAGTACAGTCTTTCGAGCAGTCCTGCTGATAATTATCTGCGTATATCCGTAAAACGCGAAGATCCCCGTATCGAAGGGCAGGATCCCGGTTACGTCTCTTCAACGCTGCATAATGCTGTTCAGGAAGGTGACATCGTTGAACTCAGCGCCCCGACCGGAAACTTTTACCTTCTGAACCCGGATAATACGAATGTTCTTATCAGCGCAGGCGTCGGACTGACCCCAATGATATCAATGGTAAACCACCTGCTTGCAGAACATGCGGACCCAAATTTATCTTCTGCTGCCGGTACAGGCGACTCTGCCATCACGGAAAAGCAGTCAGAGGGCAAAAAAGATATTTATTTTATCCATGCGGCCCGCAGTTCAGAGGCCCATGCCCTGCGTGAAGAGCTGGAGAATTTAGCGCGCCGGAACAGAAATCTTCATCTGTTTATCGCTTATGAAAATGTCAAAGAAGGTGAGGTTGCCGGCAAAAACTACCACATGCAAGGACGTCTTAAGCTGGATGAAATGCCTGCTGCCTGTTTACCGAAAGAGGCTGACTATTACCTTTGCGGGCCGGTACCTTTTATGCAGGAGCAATACCAGGCCCTGCTCCGTCTGGGGATCCCACCGGAGAGGATCTTCAGTGAAGCGTTTACCACAGGTGGCGTTCACCTGTAATCCGTAAATCATCCCAGGAAAAGGTGCCTGAGCGTTACCGAAAAGGTTATTGCCCTGTAACCGGGACAGGGCGCTGACTGCCGCCCAGCGCTTTGTTCTGCTGTCCCTTTTCCATCTGACAAGGTTTTCCTGTCGTTGCCAGGAGGTACAGGAACGGCTTTTCTGAAAACTTACGCAGGGCACATGAAACCGGGCAGCGTACCTTTCTTACCGTTTGCAGAGGCAGCCTGATTTCAGGCCATGCAAAAAATGAATGCACACAACAAAGCCTGTTAAAAACGTCACGTTTATGAATGACATGTTCACCATGTTCATAAGCGTCCGGAAATACGCGGTTTATGCTGCAGATGAAAAACGGAAACGCTTATGCTCGGAATAAACTGCATTCTCTTTTCTTTTGCAAAATGCCTGACCGGAGCGGGAAAGAAAGTACATTCTGATCCGCTTAAGAATAAGAAATTTATTTCTGTCTGCCCTCTTCCAAAGCTCAAAGATGATTGCGTGGTGTTATCCCGATTAGATCGTAGTCAGCAGATTCATGTTTTATAGAGGGAAGTAAAGCATCTAGGACAAGGCCTCGCCTCAGCATCCCTGGATTTCGCTACCTTCATTGCGTCCCGGGTATGGTAAAAAGTGCCCAAAAAAACGCGATTTTCAACGCCAGGCAGTGATTTACACCCAGCTGTATGTACAAACAAAGCACCCGTGACTTCGAATTGCCTTGAAAGATAAAAATATTTTCCCATATTGCACTCTTATTTTTTTCATCAGGTTCAGGAATTGATCAAACCTCAAAACCTGTTAAGGGTTTTCCATGCTTTTAGCGGCAGGTTCGGCGCAGCTTCAGCGCCTTAGCGTGCCTGAAGTGTCCGGCCGGCCGACCTTTTTAATAAAGCCAGGCGGTAAACCTGTATCGGGTTATCAAATACAATGACCGAGCCGAGGTCTGTATTTACTTGAGCCTGGCCTTTGCGGCGCCCTTTTTGCGGCTCACCTGCCGTCTGGCATAGGCGATGACAGTCATCCAGTCAGGATCTGAACATTTATTCGTAAAGGTATTGAGGTTTTTGAAGAGTTCGGACCACATCTTCAGGTGTAAGCGATTCTGATAATGATAATGATAATGATACTTAAGATTTACCTCCATAGACCTTATGACATCATCCACCAGGTTCTTGATCTGCCTCAAATCCTCTCCGGACTGATGCCTTGCAGCAAGCTGCCTTATCTGAAAAGCATAAACTACAGTATCCAGCTCCACTGTAAACGTAAGCGTACAGCGAGAACCGTATTGACGGGGATGTGTTATTCAGTTGGCAGTGTGATGCGCCAGGGTAGCAGCTCGCTGACCCGGTTGACCGGC
>NZ_JBNPYB010000042.1:0-2798 GCF_050432985.1 Pantoea sp. AN62
CATATCTGACACTTTGGTTCCCACTACTTATTTGGTGGACACCACTTTGTCGGATGCTTCAGATTATGACCAGACGGTTCACGCTGTACGCTTACCTGTAAACAAAACGACCTCAATTATCAGCTGTTTTCCGCCTGAACCCTAGTCTACTTAAACTTACGAGACCAGTTTTAAATCAACTTTTGTACTGTGAAGAGTAACTGATTTGCCTCCATGTACCATGCCCACCACCGTTAAACATTGAGCCGAAGCATTCTGACGCGCTGTTCATCTTTCATGTCTGATGGGAAATCGGCATCGCTGACCTTTCCCGCCTGGCTGAGTTTACTGAAGAGATTAACCAAACGCTGTAATGTTATTAGCTACCTCGAAGGACTGCCGCCGCATGCTGACAGCATCAGCACTGGAAGTGCAGCGAATGCGACTCGGAGTTGCACCTGCTTTTACCACGTCGCGGGTAATGTTCCGCCAGGCATCTTTCTCCCTGACGCTTGCAGTCGCTGCCTTCTTTCTGTGAGAGCAAGGCAGGCTTCGGTCCCCTGAGCGGTTACCGCATCCAGCATTTTGCCGTTCATGTTGATGATATTAAAAAAGCTGCCAGCCTGTTTGAGTCCGCCGGCGGGAAAGCGTTTTACCTCATCACGACTGCTGATGTTTCCGACCTGAGCTGGAGTCAATAACTTTTCTACTATAGGCGCGACATGGAGCGGTGTTACTGAAGTAATATCACTGGCATAAAAGCGGCTTATTGCATATCAGTAAGGCTTTGAGCATGTGTAAGGTGGTTTAAGAAAATTATCTGACGAAAGGTGCAATAAGGCTACCTTCCATTTATTCAACAAGGCCTGCCAATCCGCTTTACATTTCCAGGAAGGCATAACCCCTGTTCTGTAAGGTTGTTATTGTGGTCAGAGCGGAAGGCGTATGTATAACCGAGCCAGCGATCCAGTTCTTTTTATAATGATGCCAGGCGATAGCCTGATCGCATATGCTCACTTTGACTCCCTGGCTCTGAAGGGCCGAAATGAGCTTAAGGTTTGGGTTGTCAGTGCCATATATTTTTTGATAATGCACGTTATCAAGCATCGCCGGCGTTGCGCCACCGTTCACCGCAACGACAAATCTGAGTTTGTTGGTGGGAACCCCGGCTGCAACATAGAGATTAACCACCTGCGCGACTTTTTCCAGGGCCGGATTCGGCAATGATGTGTTGTCTCCGGCCTGCCCCACCTTGAAAACGATTTTATTGCTCAGGTCTGGGGTGGGCTGGAAGGCAGCACTGCGTTCATAGTGGATTTCGCCATAACCCTTCACGGCCGGTGTAATCCAGAAGCCAGCGGACTGATCGTTTGAAACACTGGCAGGATGATCAGTCAGGCTTTTGAAAAAAGCATGATTATTACAAAGCGCAGCTCCCATAAGCCCGCTCGTGATTGCAATTAGTGCTCCAGTTATAACAGAACGCATGTTTCCCTCCGGGCGCCTTGAGCATGAGCGCCCTGTTTATATTAGTGAAGAAAGACATTAACAAAAACATTTTGGCATCAGCTAGCAAGCCGTACATTTACTTTATACTTTCTTACCAGGTTGTTAATTTTACAGATTATTCTTAAGCAGCGGGATCAAATCGCGCTCCAGGATAGCCAGTTTGGGCTGCTCCCTATAATTGACTATAGCAAGATGTTAACAACGCCCGCTTCTGCACATAGCGGACTGTCGCAGTTGCAGAATCCGGTATGAGCGGGTAGCAGACGTTTCACTCATGATGACTGAAAATGTCCACTACGTTGAATATAGCATCCCGGCCACGCACCGGACGTGCGCAGTCGCATAGCTATCAGAGCTGAGCGCTCTGGTGGAGATCCCAGCGGTTGCCATAAATGTCATAAAACACAGCGCCCCCCATACTCCCCCTCACACGGCTTCTGACAGCGGTGAACGCCCTTTGTTTTCATAGCGGTGTAGCCACGCCGGAAGTCTCGGTCTGCAGGAACAGGAATACCCGCCCACCACACTGATTGCCAATAAAATCTTCCTGCCTCTCGTTTGAAGTGTGGGTCAGGAGAAGATTACAGTGGCTCTCCAAGTTAGGTGTAACGACAACCCGGCGTTTACCTGGCTGCGGTGTGTCCTCAACCAGGGAAAAACCCATCTTGTCGGCGTAATACTCAATCTCGCGGTCATAGTCATCGACCACATAGCCACATATCCCATGGATCGCTTTTGCGTTCTCATTTCTGCGCCGTCAGGTTTCAGGTACAACTGCCTGAACACTCTCTTTTAACATAACAGTGCGGTCAAGAACTGCCGCGAAGAAGGTAACCCAAAAGATGTTTCCGGTAAGTCCATGACAAAAACATGCAGAGAGCTTTTTACGCCTTAGTGCCGAATAGTTGTGGTGGATTCGCTTCATACCTTCAGGCTACGCATCCGTTTTCAGGACAAAAAAAACCCGCTCAGGGCGGGGAAAATTCGTTACAGAGGAATATCTCTGTAACTGATTCGACAGATGAAAAATATTTAAGTTCTATAATGGATTAAGCTTTTTAAATAAAATGGCTTGTATCTGCCTAACAGAAGGCATCAAAGAGAAAACCATAGTCGCAGACGCAGCATTGTGCAGATCAAGGCATTTTTCTGGCCAGCATCCGTATGGCCTTCTGGCAGTGTCGGCGGATAACAGGATCGTCAGTACGCATGCTCAGGTGATGCTGCCAACTTACTGATTTAGTGTATGATGGTGTTTTTGAGGTGCTCCAGTGGCTTCTGTTTCTATCAGCTGTCCCTCCTGTTCAGCT
>NZ_JBNPYB010000043.1:0-2555 GCF_050432985.1 Pantoea sp. AN62
ACTTTTGCTTTGCCACGGAATGGTCTGTGTTGTCGGGAGGATGCGTGATCTGATCCTTCAACTCAGCAAAAGTTCGATTTATTCAACAAAGCCCTGCTGAACCCGGATACGAACAACGTACTCATCAGCGCAGGCGTCGGGCTGACGCCGATGATTTCTATGGTTAATCATTTGCTTGCAGAGCATGCCGATCCAAACTTTAAACCGGCATTACGTGAAGGCATAAATGCCGGAACCAGAGAATACCGGACGCTGAAAAAAGAAATATACTTTATTCATGCGGCGCGCAGTTCTGAAGTGCATGCATTGCGTAAGGAGCTGAAAAACTTAGCCAGCCAGAATGATAATCTTCACGTTTTTATTGCCTATGAAAATGTAAAAGAAGATGAGGTCCCCGGTAAAGATTATCAGGTGAAGGGAAGGCTCGATTTAAACGCTCTTCCGGCGGCATATCTGCCCGCAGAGGCTGATTACTATTTATGCGGACCGGTTCCGTTTATGCAGGAACAATATCGCTCTTTAATCAGTCTGGGCGTGCCGGAGGAGAAGATATTCAGTGAAGCTTTCGGGACTGGCGGGCTGCATCTGTAGGTCCGTCTTTATGACGGTATTAAACGTCCTTTTCCGTATTTACTTTAGCTCTCTGTAACCGCTTTCGTTAAACGTACAGAACCCGAAGCCAGCAGCTGTTTTGCTGGCTTTGCTGCTCCTCCGTCATCCGGGCTAAGGCCAGAAGTCCCGTTTGCAGCGTTGTTTTCTGAACATACAAAACTTCTGAAGGTTCTTCCTGGGCTTAAAGGCGTCGTCTGGAGCAGCACGGTAGGTGTCCGGTAACGGGACTTCACAACAATGCATATTTGAAATGGTTGTGCTCGCCGGCTGACCACCCCTGCCGTCAGAAGCTAAACAGGATGCTGACCTGTTTTTCTTTGATTTGCTGTTCGAACAGCTTGCGTCACAACGGGGAAAGGGACTAATGCCGCAATGTTACCGTTAAGCTGACGGCCGTTTCTTCATGTGCGTTACCACTCGGCCACTGACCACCACGGCATTGGGAACCGTCACCTCATAGTTCTCTCGGGCAGGATTTTGGTTGCCAGCATACCCCCCGCTGACCACACCCTCATGATCGGCAATCCTTATCACCTCGCCTGTACGTAGCGCACGGGAACAGGTCAGAACCAGTTCACTCATGGCGTGGTTCATCACGCCGGCAGAGCCTGGTGTTAGCGTCAGGCCGAAGAAAGCGCTTATCTTCAAACGCCAGCGAATCTGCACCTGGCAGAACGGCAAGAGCAATTTTAATATGAGAGCAGAGCCTGAGAGGAGTTAAGTTGTCAGTAGTTGCCCGGCGAGTGCTTTCTGGGTACGCGGTGGACGTTACTTTTAGCCCTCAACTCAGGAACAGGCACAGGGGAGAGACGCGCCTCAGGTTTTTGACGCATCCTGACAGGCTCGCTCTCAGGTTTAACCGTTAAAGGTGGTGCAGCACAGATACGCGGCTTAACGGTAATGGCTTCCTGTCTGGCTTTCGGTTTAACAGCTTCAACCATAACTACCGGTCCAGGGATGCTGTGCTTCCCTTTTAAGCAGTCAGGGCATTGGCTGATATCACTGTAACGGCGTTTAGCCGCGGCCGCAGCCTGATGATATTCATAAAACGAGCCCAGGAATATTTGTCCTTCTTGCCGCAGCTTTTTACAACCCTTGCAATGCACGGTTATCCCTAAAAAAGGATCAATACAGGCATAGTAATAATACGACTTTATCACCGTTATTTCCTTTAAGTTCTGTGTGTAACCTTGAATATAAAAAGATTAATTTGGTAGTGCGTTGATTTCCCTGGTGCAGCAATAAAATCTTATTTTTTTGACGCATTCCATACTACACATAGTCAGGCAATTAACCAACCCACTAAAATTAGTAGTGCCACGCCCTGTGATCGTAAAAGACACAATATTTCAGGAGCTGTAATTTCTTGCTGGCTTACGAATCCTTTAAAGTGAGTCGATAGTTCCTTAGGAATTTAAAAAACCAGAAACACACTTTGTAGAAAATGCTTGTCAAATGTTATAACTGCAACTTTACATTTTCCAGTACGTCAGAAAAGACGATTATTTTTTACGCACTTTTTATTTTAATAAAATTTCAGGCATTCCCTAAAATGCCAGGGTATTCAGCTAATAATTGCCAGCTTTAAAGCCAGTCTTCATTTTCTTCAATTCCGTTTGCTATGCCTGAGGGAATGATTACCGCTAACTAATGGAATAACAAGCTTAAATCTTACTTTACATCAGATCTCCCAGAAGTATTACATATATTAATGATCCCATCCGCCTGAAAGATAAGAATTATTTAACTGATTTGGTTTCCGGTAAAAATAAGATAAATCCATTAATATCCTTGATCGCTCAGCATAATATAAATCGAATATTTAGTTTAATAATACGCAAAGTCTTTGGTAATGACTCCAACTTATTGATAGTGTTTTATGTTCAGATAATGCCCGATGACTTTGTCATGCAGCTCCACCGATTTTGAGAACGACAGCGACT
>NZ_JBNPYB010000044.1:0-2439 GCF_050432985.1 Pantoea sp. AN62
GTAAGCGTACAGCGAGAACCGTATTGACGGGGATGTGTTATTCAGTTGGCAGTGTGATGCGCCAGGGTAGCAGCTCGCTGACCCGGTTGACCGGCCAGTCAGCTATGACGTCAAGGACATGGCGAAGGTAGCTTTCTGGATCCACGCCGTTCAGTTTGCACGTCCCGATTAGACTGTACAGCAACGCTCCCCGCTCACCACCGTGGTCTGAGCCGAAGAACAACCAGTTTTTACGACCCAGACTGACCATCCGCAGCGCATTTTCAGCGATGTTATTATCGGCTTCGGCCCAGCCGTTTTCTGCATAGTACGTCAGGGCCGGCCACTGGTTCAGGGTGTACGTGAACGCCTTTGCCAGCTCCGAGTGTCGCGACAGCGTTTTCATTTTTTCACGCAACCAGCTTTCCAGGGTACTAAGCAGCGGTTTCGTTTTCCGCTGACGTTCAGCAAGCCGTTGTTCCGCCAGCATTCCTCTTATTTCCGCCTCCACGGCATACAGTTCGCCGATACGCTTCAGGGCTTCCTCCGTCAGGGCTGACGGCGTGCGAACGTGCACATCGTGGATTTTACGGCGGGCGTGAGACCAGCAGGCGGCTTCCGTTATCCGGCCATCGCGGTACAGCTCGTTGAACCCGGCGTACGCATCCGCCTGTAGCACACCGCTGAACCCCGCAAGATGGGTCTGCGGATGGATGCCTTTTCTGTCGGGGCTGTAGGCGAACCACACCGCCGGTGCCAGCGCTGACCCGGCGTTGCGGTCATCACGAACATACGTCCACAACCGCCCGGTCTTCGTCTTCTTATTGCCCGGCAACAGCACCTGGACCGGGGTATCATCGGCATGGAGTTTACCGTCAGTCAGGACATAGTCCTGAAGCGCCTCCTCCAGCGGGGACAGCAGCCGGCAGCATGCATCCACCCAGCCCGACAGCAGTGAACGGCTCAGTTCCACGCCCTGGCGACCGTATATTTCAGACTGACGATACAGCGGTGTGTGCTCTGCATACTTTGAGGTCAGCACGCGGGCCATCAGCCCCGGTCCGGCGATACCCCGCTCAATGGGGCGCGAAGGCGCGGGGGCCTGCACGATGGCATCACATTTTGTGCAGGCATGTTTTTCCCGTACGGCCCGGATCACCCGGAAGGCGCTGCGCATCAGCTCCAGCTGTTCAGCGGCATCCTCACCCAGGTAACTCAGCGCACCACCACACTCCGGGCAGCAGGAACCCGCTGGCCGCAGGCGTTTTTCATCGCGGGGGAGTGATTCGGGGAACGGTTTGCGGGTGCGGGTCTGACGCAGAGTGCGCTGTACTGCCGGGTCATCCACCCGACCGGTCAGCGTATCGCTCTCTTTTTGAAGCCGGTTCAGATCGGCTTCCATTTGTGCGATACGGCGGGAGACTTTTTCGGAACGGCTGCCGAAGTTCATCCGGCGAAGTTTATCCAGCTGCGCCTGCAGATGGTCTATTTCGCGCTCCCGGTCTGCCAGCTTTTCCAGCAGGGCACGGTTCAGCGCTTCCTGTTCGGCAAGGCGCTGTTTCAGCAGAAGGATGTCGTCAGAAGAGATGCCATTCATAAGCCAGCATTTTACCAGGCTTATTCTGCGACAACCAGGATAAAGAAGCCTACAGCATGGTCAGGGAGGTCAGCAACCGCTTCGGCTGTCGCCAGTCGATGCCTTCCAGCAGCATTGCCAGCTGCGCCGGGGTCAGGAACACTTTGCCATCGCGAGCTGACGGCCAGGCGAAGCGCCCGCGCTCCAGCCGTTTGGTCAGCAGGCACAGCCCGTCGCCGGTGGACCACAGAAGTTTAACCTGACTGCCGCTGCGGCCCCGGAAGATGAAGACATGGCCGGACATCGGTTCGTCTTTCAGCGCCGTCTGCACTTTTGCAGCCAGCCCGTTGAAGCCGTTTCTCATATCGGTAATACCGGCAACCAGCCAGATTTTGGTGCCTGTTGGTAGCGGGATCATCGCTTCAGTTCCTGTATCAGCAGAGTCAGAAGCTTTTCGCTGACAGTGCCGTTGAGGCGGAGTGTCCCGTGCCGGAACGTTACCTCACAGCTGATGCTGAGCTCTGAGTCCTCAGCGGGCGGTTCTGGTTGTACGGCGGTGGCATCGAGAGTCACAGGAAGTAACTGAGGACTCTCAGAGGAAGGTAATAGCATCTTTCCCTCGCGCCACTGCTGGCGCCATTTAAAGAGCAGATTGGCATTAATGCCATTTTCAAGCGCCAGTTTTGAGATGGATATCCCGGGTTCGCAGGAGGCAGCAACGAGTTGCTGTTTAAACTCAGGAGAATAATTAGGGCAGCCTTTACGCCTGCCGGGAGTCATATTTTTCTGCATATCTGACACTTTGGTTCCCACTACTTATTTGGTGGACACCACTTTGTCGGATGCTTCAGATTATGACCAGACGGTTCACGCTGTACGCTTAC
>NZ_JBNPYB010000045.1:0-2040 GCF_050432985.1 Pantoea sp. AN62
CTGAATTTGCGGCGGGCTGGAGAAAGGGTAATTCTGAAAATGAAGGTTCCGACATTACTAAGTGAGCGTTGTATCTAATCCTGGGGGCAGGTCACCGGTGATGCTTACTTTGCTGAGATCAGTAAACGTCTGGATGCTATCAAAAGTGAAGGTGTTGACAGGTCATACAATGCGATCTCTTCGAACATCAGTAAACTCGATGCAGATTTACCGATTTCTGAACTGACATACAAGTTCAACGATTGGGAAAGTAACTAATCTACCGATGTGAAAAAGGGCGCTCAGTGTGCCCGTTTTGATCGCAATTGCTGAACCTTATGCAACTTGATTAAGGGTTCTTAGAGTTATGAAAGAGACCATCTATAACATCTTTTGTTTTAGTAAAGATGGAGTCTATTTAACCCATGTAGGGATAGTACCTCATGAGTTAGATGGAGATGACCAACACAAGCTCGAATTTCTTCAAAAAAGATTAGATGTTGACTTAGCTTCTTGTCGTTCGTTTCATAGTCTGCATCCTTCTGTTTTAGACTCAGAAGGTAAACTAACACTCGCAAGATATAACTCAAATCTTAGGATCGGTAACTCTCTTGCACCCTATGAGATAGCATTAGCCAGCCATAATGCCCCTCAGAATCCCTTAACTATAGTGACTCCAGTGGTAGACGGTAAACTACAGTATGAGATACAACTTGGACTTGACGAGAAACTGAGACACAAACATATGCCTCATCATCACATAGAAGGCGTCAAGAGCCTTCCTGATTACCTTGAGCAGTATATGAAAGATGATGGTTTCCATATGAAGCAACTTTTAAATGATGACCATATGAAGCCTATAAAGCTGCTTTTTAACGAAAAGCACTACCTATCGAGCTTTAAACTATTGATGTCCTTCATAGACACTATAGCTTACCTTGAGTATGGAAATTCTAAGCGAGTGTTTCAAAACTGGTTGGATCATTACTCTGATCTGAGCGGTATGGGTGTCACGTCAGATGAACTCTACGAGCTAAGAAATTCTCTTCTGCACATGACAAACCTTAACTCTCATAAGGTTGTGCAAGGTAAAGAGCGGCGTCTGAGCATCGCTGTTTGTAAAAGAGGCCACCCAACGCAATACCACAATAATATTGTGTATATTAACTACACGGATTTCCTTTTTATCTTTGATGAAGCAGTCAGTAAGTGGCTTGATACATACAGAGACAACAAGAAGCAGCTAACGCTTATTGAAAGGTATGATGAGGTCATCAGAGACAATTATTAATCGTAAATATGGGCGCACTTAGCGCCCGTATCATATGGCCTTGAGTTACGATTCAGACAGTTATGCCAAAATACTGGCAAACAGCGTTAGTCAGGACAGTAGGAGCAGCAGCACCAGCAATTTTAATGGTTCCTGAATAAGCCTTTCCGATCATCTTACCGAGCCATCCCCCGAAAACCTTTTCAACTTCTTCTTTGCTTTCTGGCTTAGACGACTGATCAATAACCTGCTTCAGTTCTGAGATATCAGAATCATCAACTCCATGTTCTTTTAGCTTGGTTGACAGCGTACTGAAGTCTCCCGTAACGATGGTGTTCTGTTGATGAATACCGCCCGTTGTGCCAGCAGCTATAACCCCGCTACCATTACTCATGTCACCCATTACTGTGATCGAATCGCCATTGTTAATGATAGTCACGTTTGCAGCCTCACTTTTTTCTCTTTGAGTAAAATTTGAACCCTCGCCTAAAATACCTTTACTTTCAAGCAACAAGGCCCATTCGAGAACTCTTGAACGAATATTAGATAAGACATTCTTGATTTGGGTAGGACTGATACTCCAAGCCATTCTGAAATCACAATCAGTCACTTCATGAAGGAACGCTGTCATAAAAGGGGGAAGTTCGCTATATAGCGTGTCTGTTCTTTTAGCAAACTCAGTTAACATTGAAACTGGATTGACCTGCCCCCAGGATTAGATACAACGCTCACTTAGTAATGTCGGAACCTTCATTTTCAGAATTACCCTTTCTCCAGCCCGCCGCAAATTC
>NZ_JBNPYB010000046.1:0-1221 GCF_050432985.1 Pantoea sp. AN62
TGACCTGCTCCCCGTTGATTAGTACACCCCGATGTTAGTAATGTCTTCATAAGCCACATGAGGACATCCCCATGAAGAAGCGTTTTTCCGACCAACAGATCATCAGTATTCTCCGCGAGGCTGAAGCCGGGGTTTCTGCCCGCGAACTCTGCCGTAAGCATGCCATTTCCGACGCCACCTTTTACACCTGGCGTAAAAAGTATGGTGGTATGGAGGTGCCTGAGGTTAAGCGCCTGAAGTCGCTTGAGGAAGAGAACGCCCGACTCAAGAAGCTGCTGGCCGAAGCCATGCTGGATAAGGAGGCGCTTCAGGTGGCCCTGGGCCGAAAGTTCTGACGACAGACCAGAAGCGGGAAGCCGTGGTGTTGATATGTGATGCGACCGGTCTGTCGCAACGTCGTGCCTGCAGGCTCACAGGGTTGTCCCTGTCGACCTGCCGCTACGAAGCGCAGCGTCCCGCGTCGGATGCGCATTTAACCGGACGCATCACCGAACTGGCACTGGAGCGCAGGCGTTTTGGCTACCGCCGCATCTGGCAGCTGCTGCGCCGGGAAGGGCTTCATGTTAATCACAAGCGCGTGTACCGGCTTTATCATCTCAGTGGCCTGGGGGTAAAACGCAGACGACGTCGCAAAGGGCTGGCGACAGAACGTCTGCCGCTGCTCCGCCCGGCGGCGCCGAATCTGACCTGGTCGATGGATTTTGTCATGGATGCGCTGGCCACCGGTCGCAGGATCAAGTGCCTGACCTGCGTGGATGACTTCACGAAGGAGTGCCTGACGGTCACCGTTGCATTCGGGATTTCAGGCGTTCAGGTCACGCGTATTCTGGACAGCATTGCGCTGTTTCGCGGCTATCCGGCTGCGATAAGAACCGATCAGGGCCCGGAGTTTACCTGCCGCGCGCTCGATCAATGGGCCTTTGAGCATGGCGTGGAGCTGCGGCTTATCCAGCCCGGCAAGCCGACACAGAACGGATTTATTGAGAGTTTTAACGGGCGCTTTCGCGATGAATGCCTGAATGAACACTGGTTCAGCGACGTCAGCCATGCCAGGAAAACCATCAGTGAATGGCGTCAGGATTATAACGAGTGCCGCCCGCACTCCACGCTGAATTATCAGACGCCGTCTGAATTTGCGGCGGGCTGGAGAAAGGGTAATTCTGAAAATGAAGGTTCCGACATTACTAAGTGAGCGTTGTATCTAATCCTGGGGGCAGGTCA
>NZ_JBNPYB010000047.1:0-1058 GCF_050432985.1 Pantoea sp. AN62
CGGCTTTGTTGAATAAATCGAACTTTTGCTGAGTTGAAGGATCAGATCACGTATCTTCCCGACAACGCAGACCGTTCCGTGGCAAAGCAAAAGTTCAAAATCACCAACTGGCCCACCTACAATAAAGCCCTCATCAACCGTGGCTCCATAACTTTCTGGCTGGATGATGAAGCTATTCAGGCCTGGTATGAGTCAGCAACACCTTCTTCACGAGGCAGACCTCAGCGCTATTCTGACCTTGCCATCACTACTGTGCTGGTCATTAAACGCGTATTCAGGCTGACCCTGCGGGCTGCGCAGGGCTTTATTGATTCCATTTTTTCTCTGATGAACGTTCCGCTACGCTGCCCGGATTACAGCTGTGTCAGCAGGCGGGCAAAGTCGGTTAATGTCAGTTTCAAAACGCCCACCCGGGGTGAAATCGCACACCTGGTAATTGATTCCACCGGGCTGAAGGTCTTCGGTGAAGGCGAGTGGAAAGTCAAAAAGCATGGCCAGGAACGCCGCCGTATCTGGCGTAAGCTGCATCTCGCCGTTGACAGTAAAACACATGAAATCATCTGCGCTGACCTGTCGCTGAACAACGTTACGGACTCAGAGGCCTTCCCCGGGTTAATCCGGCAAACCCACCGGAAAATCAGGTCAGCCGCCGCCGATGGCGCTTACGATACCCGGCTATGTCACGATGAACTGCGGCGTAAGAAAATCAGCGCGCTTATCCCTCCCCGAAAAGGTGCGGGTTACTGGCCCGGTGAATATGCAGACCGTAACCGTGCAGTGGCTAATCAGCGAATGACCGGGAGTAATGCGCGGTGGAAATGGACAACAGATTACAACCGTCGCTCGATAGCGGAAACGGCGATGTACCGGGTAAAACAGCTGTTCGGGGGTTCACTGACGCTGCGTGACTACGATGGTCAGGTTGCGGAGGCTATGGCCCTGGTACGAGCGCTGAACAAAATGACGAAAGCAGGTATACCTGAAAGCGTGCGTATTGCCTGAAAACACAACCCGCTACGGGGGAGACTTACCCGAAATCTGATTTATTCAACAAAGCC